>CAZYYF010000132.1:0-3675 GCA_964650875.1 uncultured bacterium | reverse complement strand
CCTAGGCTCCATATCACCACTAAAGTTATCAGAGTCGTTTATTGATCTAATAAATGGTTCGAATATTTTCATTGACTGTTATGGATTTAGATTTGATGGGAGAGGAGAATATAAAAAGTATTTTGGAAAGTTTGATTCCTGTAAAAATTTAATCTACAAGGGGTTGGTGAAACAGGAAGATGTTTCCGATATACTAAATGATTATAAATATTTTGTTATGCCACACGATGGATATGAAATATTCAACATATCTCTGCTTCAAGCCATTAAATGTGGAACAATTCCTCTTGTTTCAAATGACAGGACATCGAAAGAGTTTGATTACACTTGGATTGATTGGGCAGATGACTTATATTTTGGATGTAACAAGATAGAGGAACTTGTTGAGAATATAAAAATATTGTCATTAGATGCTCCAGATCATTCTGACATATCCATTTTTATATCGAGTAAGGCTAAAGAAAGGTTTTTCTATTATGAACTGAAAGAAATGTTCGTTAAAGTTATCGGAACTTATATAAATATGTATGTAATGATATAATGGAGGGCAAAAAATCGCACAACTTCTAATTGGAAAGGAACAATTAATGGATGTCTTTTCTTCAGTATCTTCTGATAAAAAGATAGGAGGTATCGGTGCATTTTATTATGAAGGTAAGAAGATGACAACTGCACATCTTGTCAATTTTATTAGAATGAAAAAAATGTGTGATATAACCTATCTTGTTATTTTTTATACAGGAGATATGATACTGGATGATAATGAGATTAACAGTCTTGCTCAGAAGTTTATGTTAGATAATCAGGACATCTTGGTTGATTATGTTTATTTTGATAGGGATGTTTTTAAGATTCCAAAAAAGCAAAAAGTTTTAATGAGTGAAATTGAAGATACACCAGAATGGAAGTGGTTTGCAGAAAATACAGATATAATAAATATATTTTCAGTAGATAGGCCACATCCTGTGTATATACAATCATTGTTAAACATTATTTCGTTTCCTAGAGAAACAGAGAGAATTGGTAAATTAATTGATAATCAACTTCTTGCTTTATCAGGAAAAAACGTAACATGGTTTAGAGGTATTTGTGATTATATAAACGAGCTGAGAACAGTAGCGAAATTTGTTTATCCAAGTTTTTCTAGTTCAGATCTTTACGAACAGTATAAGAAAACCTTCGGAAGTCTTTATGCTAAAAGGATTTATCTTCCTGTTGTTTCTCTTCCTACGGGAAGGGTTATTCATAATACACATTTGTTGGGACCTAGTATAACTTCTGGAGATGATCATATCTTTGTAAAGATTAAAAGAGATTTTGATGTTTCGAAATCTACAATCGAACAGTTTAAGGATTTTGTCTCTAATAATTTAGGGAGAAATACATTTAGTGTTTACAATTTTGCTGGAAAATCTCCAACAACAGATGATCTAAAAAACAAGAATGTTTTTCTGAATGTTTTCGATGCTAAACCAGATTTTCTACCGCCGGAAGTCGATATTTCTATTAACTACGAGCCGGGGGGTGAAACCATGTGGGTTGGTTCTTCAGAAAATGATATTTATGAGGTTGATTACTTGACAGGAAAAGCATCCATAAAAACGATTTCTGGTCTAGAGGAACCAGAAATATTGATGAGGGAAATATTTACAAATAACAATTGTTATAGTATGGATATTAAAGATATCTTTTCTGTACTAAATGCTCACTTGTATAATTATTATAAGAAATAATGTTATATGAAAAATTTGTTAATGTTTCTTTTCTGTATATTGATATGGGAGTTTTTTTGTAGAGAATTTAAGGTTCCGGTTTTTATACTGCCACCGCCTTCTCATGTGGTGGCAATCGGAATTTCCAAGATGTCTCTTCTTTGGCTACATACAAAAGTCTTTTTGCTCGAAGTGTCTGTTGGTTTTGTTCTTAGCACTTTAATTGGATGTATTCTTGCCTCTTTATCCTTTTACATAAAAAGAACCAAGAATGTCATAGAACCAGCTATTGTTTTTCTACAAAGTATTCCAAGACTTGCTCTTGCTCCCTTCATTATTATATTTCTTGGATTTGGTTTAGGACCAAAGATATTTTTTTCTGTTTTTATGGGATTTTTGGCTGTTTATTTTGGGACATATAAAGGGTTGTCTAATGTTGAACAGTCAATATTGGATGTATCTAAAGTTAGTGGTGCCACAGAAATACAGGTCTTTGAAAAAGTAATTATACCTTCCACACTGCCAGATTTTTTTGCTGGATTAAAAATATCTGTACCCGCTGTTGTTAGTGGTGCTGTTGTAGGAGAATGGATAGTTGGTGATTTAGGGTTGGGATATCTTGTTTTTTTGACAATAAATATGTTTGATGTCCCTCTTGCTTTTGCTGCTATATTTCTTCTATCTATAGTTAGCCTATCTTTATATAAAATAGTATGTTTTATTGAAAGTTTTTTGACAGAGGTAAGATGATATGAAAAAGATCATATGCTTATTGTCCATTATTTTTATATTTTTTTCTTTTTCCTTGTCGTATGCAGAGAATGTAAAGGCGTATATGGTTTGGTATCCTTTTTCTGGTTATGTTCCATTTGTTTGTGGTATTGAAAAGGGATTTTATAAGAAAAACGGTTTAGACGTAGAAATTATTCCTGCGGGATTAGGTGGAACCGTTGATGCAATTATGATGGTATCGACGGGGAAAGTTGATTTTGCTGTGGTTAGTGCTGCACATTTGATGTCTGCGGTTGAAAAGGGTGCAAAAATAACTTCCGTTATGAGTTTTTATGAGAGATATCCAACAGTTATTTATTATAAGAAAAGTAGAGTAAAGGAACCGAAGGATATAAAGAGTATACTTGTTACACCAAAAACTACGAAAGGGATGTCTGCACAGATATTTCTAAAGAAAAATGGTTTAGACGGTAAGGTGAAAGAAATTATTGCACATAATGCTGGAAGAAATATCGAGATAAATCTTCTTCAAACCAATGGTGTGGATGCTGTTCCATCACAACTTTTTGAAACCAAAGTCTATTATAAAGAGATTTTTGGTGATGATTTGGGATATTTCTCCATTAGTGATTATAATGTAAAATTAGTTTACATGGTTATCGCCGTAAATAATGAATTGTTGAAGAAAAATCCAGACTTGGTTAGAAGGTTTATTTCCGCAACTATAGAGGGATATGAATATTCTTTGAAGAATGTGGATGAAAGCATTGATATTCTTGAGAAGAGATATCCAGAGGTTATAAAGCTAAAGTATAGAGAAACATACGGAGAAACTGTAAAATATATAAACCAGCCGATAGGATATACAAATCCAAAAAATTGGGATGAAATGAAAAAAGAGTTGGTTGATGTTGGTTTCATAGAGGGAACAGTAGATACAAAGAAACTTTATACAAACCAGTTTGTGATTGAAGCATGGAAGAAGCTCAAAAAATAGTTCTATACAATATATCCAAGTCTTTCAATGGTCTTGAGGTATTGAAGGACATTTCTCTGGAAATAGAAGAAGGCAAAGTCGTTTCAATTATTGGGGAGAGCGGTTGTGGAAAAACCACTCTCCTCAAGATTGTTGCTGGCATACTTGTGCCCACTTCTGGAAAGGTCATTATTGATGGAATGTCTGAAAATATCGGCTATGTTCCACAAAGCTTGGGTTTGATGCCTTGGAGAA
>CAZYYF010000131.1:0-3681 GCA_964650875.1 uncultured bacterium | reverse complement strand
AGGTTTGCGATGTGTTAACGCCCAATTTGAACAAGCCACTTGGCAATCCAATATCTAACGCTTTGCCGGTCTGAATAGGTTTGCTCTTCAAGAGATACCATAAACCGCATAGACTCGCAGCGGAATTTACCTTCATCGTCGATCCAAACATTTATAGCGCCATTGTTACCAGCCGCAGTCAATGCAGTTTCTGGAGTAAGTTTATCAACCTCGTTCGCGTCAGATATAAAAACGGCGTTAGTTTCAGTAGCGGCAGTGCCAGCCAGATTAATTAAAGTTGCCATTAGTCAAGTTTCTTTTTAAAATGCCCGATAATTTCTTCCATCTTTGCTATGTAGTGCTCCCTTTCGTCTGTGTACCCTTCCGGGTCTTTCTCCCACAAACGAAACAACACATCCCGCAGGCGGCGCGACGGCGTTTTTCGCTTATCGTCTATAAACTCGCTTTGCAGGCTTTCTAATGCCTGTAAGTCCGGGGCATTAAACGCCGTCTCCTTAACCGCCAAATACACGGCGGCGTTTTGCATGGCGTACAACGCGCCCGCAGTCTGCGGCGGTAGTTCGCCCGTATCGAAGCACACCGACAAGGATCGATCCTTGCGGCTGGCAATGCGGGCGACGGTAGCGGGGATTAGGATAGTGTCTTTCATCGCAAGTTTTTAGCCCCCGACTTTCGCCGGGGGCCGTGATTGGTTTGGTTAGAAAGGCAAGTCCTCGCCGTCGGCCATTGCTTCCGCGTGGCTGGTTACATCCTCCGTCGGGAACGGAACCCCATGCGCGTTTCCGCCGTTCGATGTGCGGGCGGTGGTTGCCGGTTGCGGGGCCGGGCCGGATGGGGCGGGGACTACTTGCCAGGCATTTTCCGGAAGATTTGGCACTACGTTGATTTGCAGATAATCATAAAACCACTGAGCTACCGGCAGAAAGTTCCAGAGGGTTTTTCCTTTAAACTCGGACGTTTCCGGCTTGGCAGGCTGGAAACCGTTGCCTTCACGCCTGCTTTCAATTTTGTCCGCGCCATTGTAAAGGGAAACGCCAATGTACATTTTGCCGTCTTTCTCGGTAGCATACGGAGAAACCCGGCTTTTTTTCATCGGGTCAAAATCAGGGGAGCAAAGGCGAGCCATAAGGTTAAGAGAATAGCGCCCGTCAAAGTCGCCTATTTCAACCTCGTAAACCTCGTTCCCGTCATCCAGTTTGATGTAAAGAAAAGTCCTTTCTTCTTCCATTATGGCGCGAGACTCTTTCCAGATGTCTACAAGCATTCCATCGAGCGCGGAAAATCGCTCGTAATAGCGCGGGCCGTTCGATCCTTGGCGCGTTTCAATAATGCGCCCTTTACGGTCGGCCTCTGCCGGTAATTCGCGCAACCATTCGAGAAATACGGGCCTTGCCGTTTTTTCTCCGTTTTCGCGGCCAATCGCAAATTTACGATTATTGCTGCCGCCGTTGTTGGTGTGTGTTGCCATGTTGTATGGTGTGTTGGTGAAAAAATCTATTAGTGTCCCGTCCGCACCTGCGGAACTGCAGTAATACGGCGGGTCGTTATCGGGGCCGGGGGCCAGTTGCCGCGCTCCATGTATTGTTCGCGCTGTCGTCTTAGCCATTCGGCAAGCGCGGATTGCTTGGCGGGGCTTCCAAAGAACGCCCAGTGCCAAACCATCTTCTTGTGGAACAAATCCCAAAACGAATCCTTAGCGAAGTTTTCGCCGGGGGGTAGTTTCGGGTAAATCATCGACGCGTTGTTTCTTTCAGCGTCGCGTTTGTGGTCATCCCATACTGGGCCGATAAACTCGGCCAATGCGATGCTATTGTACACCTGTGGAGAGTTTACAAGCAGCATGCGCAATTCGTTGTGCAGGCTCCGTTTGCCGTTGTAAACACAGTTGCCGTCGCAGGCGGGGTTTTTAAGGGAGCAAGTGCAGGGTAAGGCGTTCATATCTCAATCGCTTTTTCGATTTGATCGTATGCTTCCGATATAGCCCGCGCCTCAATCGTCCTGCGCATATCTGCGGGCAAGTCCTGGAACTTGAGCGATGCGACACCAAAACCGACGCCGGTAATGTGGGCACAATCGCCCTCCTTCATATCTTCGGGATCGTCCGAAAATTGTACAACCGCCTCGACGGTCATTTCAAAATCGGCGGAGTCGGAGCCGGTGAGGAAGTACGGGAAGGATATTCTTAATTGATTTATGCGGGTAGCGCCCATGTGTCGTTGCTTTTAATTGCAATACAAAAATACAATACTTTGCTATATATGCAACAATATTGTAGCAATTATTTTTGTAAGACCGGCGACATTTTGCGCAAAGGGGCATAATTTGCCGGGAAACACACCTTTTTATGAAAAAGCAAACTTTATTATTCCTGCTTTGCCTGCCGTTTACCGGCGTGGCGCAAGGATCGCAAACATGGCATTACCTGGAGGTGAAGTACAGCCTCGGGGGATTTGGTCAAAAACAAAAAGTGGAGATCGACACCGGGGAGGATGTTACCGGCTGGTTCAAAACGGCGAAAGTCGCGCAGGGCGACGACGGCAAAGACTTGAAATTTAAAACGGCAATAGACGCGCTAAACCACTTCGGGGCGAAGGGCTGGGAATTGGTCGGCACCTATATAGTAGATGAGCCAGGCCTTTCTAATCTTAAGATTCAACATTATATTCTGAAACACCCGGAATAGGGTCTTTCTCCCATGCGGACTTAAGGCGCTCCGCCACGCCGTGCAAATGACCTGCTTCTTCGAGGTAGGCCATTTTTGTTTTTCCGTTTGGCGCTATGGTGTACAGGTCATAAATGGCGCTGGCGGCGGCCTCTAACAAAAATATGGATTTTAGGCGGCCTTTGAGTCGATTGTTCATTTTGCGCGTCTTGATTTCTTGTAAACGGTTAGGTGCCGTGTGTAAGCATCCTGGATTATAACTTCTTTAATAGTTCGATATTCTTTTCCAGTTCTTTTACATATTTTCTCATTAGTTCCTTATTCTCCTGTACCAGGTTCTCTTTAATATCCCTGACCTCTCTTAGTAACTGTTCAAACATGGCTTTTTGCGGGTCGCTGTCCCGCCAGACCTCCGGCGGCGCATGTTCTTCTTCCTCCTTGTAGTGTTTCTCAAATGTAGGTAACTCGCTTGAAATTGCCAAAATAATGTCCTGTGTTATTGCCGTATTACCCCGCCTAAGATTGGCGAGGGTGTAATAGGGTATCCCTACCGAATTGGCCATTTTTTTCGCAGAATAACCCCGCTTTTGGCGCTTTTGGTCAGCAATGGCGCGGTCAAGTGCCCTCGAAAATATTTCTGCTTTTTCTTTACTCATTGTCAGTTTCGCAAGATAGGCGACAGTTTTGGAAAAATAATTGCAGCAAGACTTGCAAGTGTTGTTGCAATGTTGCTACATTTGTATAACATTAATACACAAAGATACAACAACGCAGCAAAAATGGAAAAGGAAAAATCGCTGAGTGCTCCTATTGTTGTCAGGGCACCAAAGCAGACGTTGAACAGGATTTACAAGATACAGGCGCAGGAGATCATGGAAGGGATGCGCGAGGATACGAACGCCTCCGCATTTATCAGGGATGCGGTTAACGCAATGCTCGAAAAGCGGGAAAAGCAGTACGGGTTGTAAGCATGACCGGCGGGGCGCGCCCATTTGGTTAGGTGTGAATACCGGGCCGTC
>CAZYYF010000130.1:0-3720 GCA_964650875.1 uncultured bacterium | reverse complement strand
TGTGGTGGAGTTTTCAGAAAGTTTTTTTGACCGCCAGTTCCTCAGATAAATATTCATTATAACACTGTGTGTCAAGTTGCCTGTTCTCCGTTATCATACCAATTCGTCTTCAAAGATATAGCGTCGTTGACTTCCTCATCGGCTTCGTCAACGTGCGGAATGTAGGAGGTAAAATTGCTTTTTATTCCCATTTTGTCCACCAATGACCAATTATTAAACTATTAGTATCTATCTTCTTCTTTGATTGAATACAAATTTCCCGTTTACTCCCTGTTGACATATCAAAATAATTATCTGAAAAAGATATATCTGAATTATCTTCTTTTAATATAATGTGACAAAGGCGTACAAATGAATCAGTATGAAGTTGAATATGGGTATACCATTCCCCCTTAAAAAATTCTTGATTGATTAATTCAACTTCAATATTAGGATATGGCCATTGAATATTTTTCCAGCCATCAGGAAAATAAATTACTCTTGGCATTTCTTTATTATTAACAATAGCATCAATATATAAAAAATCTCCCATAGGAAATAGCATTTTATTCTTTTCAATAGTATCAAACAATGCAGTTGAATTCTTATTAATTATTATCGTTTTCTGTTTTGACCAAATTTGTTTACCCAGTAATGTTTCTTGTCCATAGTTTAATTTTACTTCAATATCCTTTGATGAATCATTGCTAAAAAAGAATTCAATTTTCCCTGAGCGTTCAAAAATTATGGGGAGTAATGTGGCGCATGCCCGTTTAGCAGCATAAAATGCGGGTTTTGGATTTCTATAGTAATCAATAATTGACCAATTACTTGTAGGCCAACAATCATTGAACATCCATACCATCGTTCCTCCATTATTTGGACGGTCCCGCCTGGCACTCTCAAATTCAGCCCTCATCATTTCCACATGGGTAGCTTGACCAAACTTTACATATTTCTGGAGGCAATCTATTTTACCAAAAAGAGATTCCGCAATAAAAATTGTTTGTTCATAATGTGGCAAAAGTTTATGACCTCGTTGAATATGATATATCCATGCCTGATTAGGGGGCCAAAGATTATCTGGAGAAAAAAATTTTTTAAATGTCTTCTCTTTGCAAGGTCCCTGGATACAGAATTCCGAATTAAAAGAACACACTTTTTCAAAATGTTTTCTAAACTGCGCTGGTTTTCCCTCTGATTCAAATAAAGCGTATTTCCAACAGGATATATGGGAATTTCCTGAATTAGGCATGTTACCATAATCATCCCTGGAAGATGGACTTGATTCTATATAAGGAACATCAAGACCAATTTTATCAATTAATCCACGTAAAATCATAGTATATATCTGGGGGTCATCTTTTAATCTGTTAACCTTCCATTTATTTTCATCATCCTCTTTGGAATAAATGTTACTACTATCTTTTTGAGAATCATCTTCTATTTGCTCAGGATAATCCCACGAATATATATCTTCGTTACAACCACACCAGATCACAATACATGGATGATTTCTGAGTCGCCTAATTTGATAATTTGCTTCTCCTATAATTTCATCTCGTAATAGGTTAACTGGATAGCCAGCACTTGCAAACATAAAATCTTGCCAAACCATTATTCCAAGTTCATCACATAATTTATAAAAAATTTCTGATTCATAAATACCGCCTCCCCACACACGAAGCATATTAAAATTCGCCTCTTTTGCTTTATTTAAATAAAACCTGTACTGTTCCTCTGTGGCATTCACTGGCCATATTTCTAAAGGAACCCAATTTGCCCCTTTACAAAATATTGGCTCCCCATTAATTTCAATTCCAAATGAAAAACCGGGTCCGGCTTCTGGAGTAAAGGGTTCTTCTATAATTTTTGATTCACGAATACCAATATAACCCTCTTTTCTATCTACAATACTGCCATGCACTAAAAGGTCAACTGAATAATGATATAGTGGTTGTTCTCCATAGCCGTTAGGGAACCATAATTTGGGGTTTGTAATATTTAAAGTTGTATAAGATTTAAATGTATTTCTTTTAATCTCTTTTGTAATATTTAAACCCTGCGCATTAATATTTACAATAATACTATAACCTGATTGTTTTGTTTCTTTACTAACTTCAAATGAAAAGTCAACTCTCCCATTCATAAATGTTTGAATAGAAAGTTCTTTGAGACAATACTCATCATGATGTTCAATCCATACATGTCCTGAAAGGCCAATTGAGGGAATAGGTGGCGCCCAATCCCAACCAAATGAAAACTGTGGTTTGCGAATAAAAGCCCTCCTATCTCCCCATATATTTCCCCATCTATCAAGTTTACCAGTCCGAGGACCGCCCAGAAGTTGATCGAGTGATTTAAATCTAACTAATAAAATATTTTTTTGCGGTTTTAATAAACCAGTTACATTGAAACGAAATAGACGAAAAGCATTTTTCATTTCACCAAGATGTTTATTATTAAGATAAATATCTGCATGCCCATCTACACCAGTTAAACAAAGATCTGCTTTTGCATTACCTATATCTAAAGCATTAAAAACTAATTTATACCACCATTCTTTCCCTGTCACCCAATAACAATCTTGTGCTTGTGTATCATAGTGAGGGTCTGGAATTTTTTTATGCTTTAACAAAGTAGCATTAACATCTCCTGGAACTTCAGTTATTAACCAATCATCTTTCCCTGAATCAGGTTTAATAATATCATCAGACAAACCTGATTGGGGACTACACCCCAATAACATCCATTTGCCATTTAAGTTTAAATCTATTCTTTCCATATAATATATTCCTTATATTGTAAGTATTGTAGAGTAAAAGAATGACGCATAGATAGAGCACCTTTTATAAGTTTTGATGCACGCATCTACTAATTATTATAGGTGTTACCCTGTTTTCATCCTCTCCTCATCAAACCGTGCGTGAGGTTCTCCCTCACACGGCTTTCCGACAACTTTCATTTGAAGGCTTTCGTCCACTCTACCCGATCTGACTTTGCCTTCAAGTATAGTTTCCTTTGAAATTCCTGAACACTGTTCGTAGTTGATAGTCTCTCCAATCTACTTTCCCTCCCTTCGCCGAAAACTCTCGTTGAAGTAGAGCCCCTTCGCTCCTGTTGGGTTATGTTTCCCAACTATTTACACTACTATGGGCTCATCCGACTGCCTGCAGGATTTCCCTTCACCTTTTCGGCCTTCCCTTATAGGTTAGGATTACCCCATCTTACAGGCTCTCCCAAGTTCCCTTTGAAATCTATCCAAGCATACCGCCCCTGATACCCCGAGGAAAACCTATCCTACACTGGTCTGTCCCCTTCGGATAGGTTGCTGGCTTCGCCCTTCACTGACAGGCTCGCCTTTCCTTTCTCACGGTTGACGAGGCTACTTGTAGGTTTACTCCCGTTACGGTCTGCTCGTTCGTCTCCCCCACCTATATAGTGGAGTTTGTCGGGTGGCTTCAGTAGTATGGATTACTCCTTACCACTGCACCCCTGACTACCTCTCTGACAGACACTTCAGAGGATTGGCACTTTTCAGCCAATCAGATTTCAAAGAACTTCTTGGCACGCCACTGAACCCCGTCTCGCTTATTCGAGAACCCCCAAAGCTTCGGCAGGCAGGCCTTTCTTCGCAATGTGCGAACAAACTTGAGGCTCACCCCTGATTTTCAAATTTAACCCTGCTTAACCCAACTTGCAACTTTTCCATCTAAAAACTGCCTAATTTTGACACTTCTG
>CAZYYF010000129.1:0-3758 GCA_964650875.1 uncultured bacterium | reverse complement strand
TCCTGATTTTTTCTCTATCGGTTTCTTTTCGTCCATAGATTAACTATTTTACTACCAATTGTTTTTTTTGTAAAAGATGCCAGGTTTTTTATTTATAAATATGTCTATTTTCTCATAAAATTTTTAACAATGCAAGTTTTTTATAGATTGACAAAAACTTGGGGGGTATAATTAGGGTAAGAATTAAATTTGACAATTTGTAGAGATGGGCGATAAACTATCCACTAGAATTTAACCTATAACTTGAAGGGTCAGCCTCACCATTGTTCGCACAGTGCGAAGAAGGCCCTGCTCGCCGAAGCCCTGGTGTAGGTGGGTTCTCGAATAAGCGAGATGTGGTTCCCTGAATATTTACCGAATGGGAGGGAAGAAATGAAAAAACTTTTTTTAACAATAGTGTTGCTTACCAGGTTTATTACAAGTAGTTGGGCATTTCCAAATCCAGTTTTTTTCCCACAAGGCTGGAGTTTAAATAAAGGGTATCCCCGTGAGGTAAACCCTGAGTTCAAAAAGATTGTTGACAGCAAAGGTGCGTATAAAGGTAAAAGTTATGCTTTTGTAAGGGGGCATCTTACGAGTCCCCAGATATCTGTAAAACCGGGCGATGAGATAGAAATAAGTTTTTATGCAAAAGATGCTGAAGGCAAGGATATATCCTGTATATACTATCATTATTATCATGACAGAACACATGTGACGATGGGTTATGGAGGCATATCCACAGTGTTCACGGCTAAACCTGGTCCGGAGTGGACACCTATGTCTGGTACTCTTAAGATACCTAAGGTAGGTAGCGATGAAGAGGGGTTTGTTTCTGATAAAAAACCTATTGATGTTGTGGTAATTGTTCTTGCCAGCAATACTGGTGCATACTTTGATTATCCCTGTATAGCGCATGTGAAGATGAGTGAGTTCAACAATCCTGGATGTGCGCGGTATGAAGCAAGAGGGCGATTAAGGCTTTCAGAAGGAGACTACGAGAGGGCCCTTGAAGAATTTAACAATGCTCTTGGTCTGGCAGAAAGGCAAGAAGAAAAAAAGGCGATAGAATGCCAGATACAAACAGCAATAATGCGGAAGAAGGTATCTGTAACCGCTGAAAAAGCGCAAGCGTTTATTTCCTCTGCTGATAGTTTTGTAACACAAGGTAGGTATGTTAATGCCCGTAAAGAATATCAAAAGATGAAACAGTGTTCTTCCAATGATGATTTTCTTCAAGAGATAGCCTTATTTAATATAGCTGAATTATACCGTCTTGAAAGAAATTATTCTGGTGTTCATAGAACTTACAGAGAGATTTTCTCACTTTCTGGGTTAACTGATTATTACCGGCTGTATGGTTTATTTAAACAGGCAGAGGTATATTGTGAACAGAAGAATTATAACAAAGCCAGGCAGTTATACAACGATATATTGACGACAGAAAGTGCACTTAAACACCACATATTCACAGCACAGTTAAAGACAGGAGATACCTATAAGGATGAGCATAAATATTCTTTTGCGAGGGGTATTTACAAAAATCTTCTTATGAAAGAAGAGACCTCAGAATATCCACATGAGGGTTACAGAAGGCAGTTGATAGACAGACTGGAATCTATAGAAGGGTTATCAGATGGGCAGGTGGAGGAAAGCAGACAGGCGAAGTGGTTAAAGAAAATCAGCAGTCCGAGGTATGGGATATATGTATCTGTGGATGGGAAAGACACCAATGCTGGGACAAAAGATAAGCCATTTGCTACAATTAAGCGGGCACAGGAAGAGGTCAGGCGAGTGAAAGAGAAAGGTATGCCAGCAGGAGGGATAGTGGTATACCTGAGAGGTGGAAGATATTTTATTACAGAGGGTATAGTTTTTGAGGGAGAAAAGGATTCAGGTACAGAGAGAGCACCAGTTGTCTACCGCAGTTATCCAGGAGAACAGGTACGGATAATAGGAGGCAAGCAGATAACCAACTTTATACCTCTTACAGATGAGGCGATACTTAAACGGTTGCCAGAAGAGGCGAGAGGTAAGATATGGGTGGCAGACTTAAAACAGGCCGGTATAGAAAACTATGGGAAATTTTTTAACAGAGGTTTTAGTTATTCTCATACCTCTGTTATTTCCAGGTATAAATATATGTTGCCTGGTGCGATGGAGTTATTTTTTAACACAAGACCTATGCATCTAGTTCGTTGGCCGAAAAAAGGATGGTTACGGATATCTGACCTTGTTGATCCTCATGGGGATGCAAAAGGTTATGGAGGAGAGTTACAGAAAGGCAGGTTCAGGTATTCAGGTGACAGACCTGAGAGGTGGAAAGATGAACAAGAGATATGGATAGCAGGTTATTTTATGCATGAATGGGATAAGATACATACTGCAGTAGTTTCTATAGATACAGACAACAAGATAATGAACCTGGCTCCGGACACAAGATGGGTTCGTGGTTCTTATGCGTACGATATGCTTGTAAGAAGAGATGCACCTTATTATCTCTACAATATTCTGTCTGAGTTATCTGTTGCTGAGGAGTTTTATATTGATAGAGCAAGGGGTCTGCTTTACTTCTATCCTCCTGAGAAAATAGAGGGCAGTGAAATTATTGTTTCCACGCTTGAGCAACCTATTGTGGAGCTGAAAGGTGTTTCCCATCTGGTATTTTTTGGTTTGACTATGGAAGCGACGTGGGGTAATGCAATAGAGGTGACAAATGGGCAAGACAACCTTATTGCAGGCTGTACCATACGCAATACAGGAAATATGGGGGTATATGGTAAAAGCGGTTGGAATCATTCTATTGTTGGTTGTGATATATATGATACAGGGGAAGGAGGTATTAGTGTAGAAGGTGGTGACAAAGAAAGACTTATTCCGTCAGGTCACTATGTAGAAAACAACCATGTTTACAGGTTCAACAGATTCAGTCATGGCGGACGTAAGTTTGGTATTGTGATGAGTGGTGTAGGTAACAGGGCATCTCATAATGTGGTTTCTGATGGGACTTATATAGCAATAATGTTTGATGGTAATGACAATATAGTGGAATATAATGAAGTATATGATGTAATGTATGAAGCTCGTGATGGAGGGGCAATCTATATCCATTCAGGTAACGATTATCTCACGAATAGAGGCAACGTAATGAGGTATAATTTTATCCACCATATCAACGGAGACGATTCTCCCATAAAAACTCATGAAGGACACACGGGTCTTTATATCGACGGAATAAGTGCCGGGATGACCATGGAAGGAAATGTCTTTTACCTTACAACCTACCGGGCCATGCAGAACCATGCACCTGATACCCGTATGGAAAATAATATCTTTATAGATAACGCTCTGGGTATATATCAATATAGCAATGCACATATACTTGCCAGAGAAAATGAATCTGTAGACTGGTGGGCCAAAAGTATGACAAACCCGATGTATAAAAGAAATCCGTGGAGTAGTAGATATCCTCAGATGAAGCAGATTGGACTTGATGGATACCCTGTGGGTTTAGCAAAAAACATAGTATTGGAACGCAATATCAATACAGGTGGGATTTTTGTCAGTATTGAACCTGTGATTTTCAGTCAGGACATTGATATGAAAAATAATTGGGATGAAGGCTGTCCGTTTTTTATCAATCCTCAACAGATGGATTTTTGTATAACGAGCGGATCGCCTGTATTTGGGATCACAGGTGCTGAAGCAGTAGATGTTGGAGCAATCGGGGTTTACAAAGATCCTTTGCGTGCTAGCTGGCCAATAAAAAAAATCCCTGC
>CAZYYF010000128.1:0-3769 GCA_964650875.1 uncultured bacterium | reverse complement strand
TTATTAATAGTATGAAAGAAATTCTAAAAAAAGACGGATATATATATATTACTACTCGCTCGAAGGGTTTTCCTTATCATGCCTATCCTTATGATTTTTGGCGATACGAAGTTGATGATATGAAAAAAATTTTTGAAGATTTTGAAATTATTAAATTAGAAAGTGATTTAGAAGCACCGGGAGTATTTTTTAAAGCAAAAAAACCAAGTAGTTATTCTAAACAAGTGGATTTATCCGATATTAATTTATATTCTATGGTTTTAGGCAAAAGAACGCAAAAGATAGTAACTAATTTTCCCTTTTCTAGAAAATGTAAAATTTCTTTTCATAATTTATTACATACAATAAAAAATAGAATAGTTAAAATTATTTCATTAAAATAATGTCTTCCAAAGTATCAGTAATTATTCCAACCCATAATCGCGCAGATTTATTGCCACGAGCAATAAGTAGTGTTTTAAATCAAATATACAAAGATTTTGAATTGATTATTGTTGATGATGGTTCAACAGATAATAATAAAAAAATATATCTCATAGTTGTTACATATAAAACGAATGAAAATAATTTAAGGAAATTATTAGATAGCATTAAATTTCAAGTTGATAAAATTTTTATTATAGATAATACACCAAGTTTTATTAATGGATTGGAAAAATTTAGAGATGAAAAAATTGATATTTTTTATTTAAATGAAAATACTGGCATTGCTTATGCGCAAAATATAGGAATAAAAAAAGCGTTAAAAGAAGGGGCTGATTTTATTATGATTTCTGACGATGATACTTTATATCCGGAAAATTATGTAAAAGAAATGATGAAAGTTTTTGAAGAAAAAAAAGAAGAAAAAATAGCCGCTGTGGCTCCAGTTTACAGAAATGTTATAACCGGTAAAAAACGGCCATTTATTAAAAAAGAAACTTTTTCTTTTAAAAAGTTTTATCCAGATAATGGTTATTATGAAATTTTTCAAGCTATTTCATCAGGATTAATTTTAAATATAAAATATTTAAAAGAGATTGGATTAATGAATGAAAAATTATTTATTGATTTTGTTGATCTTGAGTGGTGTTGGCGAGCTATTAAAAAAGGATATAAAATAATTGGAAATGCCGATGTGATTATAGAACATAAATTAGGTTATTATTCTAAGATGTTAGGAAAGAAGCAAATCACCCTCCGTAATCCTATTAGGCATTACTATATTATCAGAAATAATATATATTTATCTTTATATGATAAAGATTTGGATTTTATTCATCGATTTATTCTTTTTATTAAAAGTTTTGAATTTTTAATTGGTTATCCTTTATTGGCTAGGCCATTTTTTAAAAATTTAGAATATTGTTTTTTAGGATTTTGGCATGGAATATTTAAAAAAATGGGAAAATTAGATGAATAATTTATTATAAATTATATGAACGATGATTTTAAACTATCAATAATTATTGTTAGTTATAATACAAAAAATATATTAAAAAATTGTTTAGATTCAATTTTTAATAAAATAAAAGAAATAAATTTTGAAGTTTGGGTGGTTGACAATGCTTCTACTGACGGAAGTGTAGGAATGATAAAAAAAGAATTTCCGAAAGTGAATATTATTGAAAATAAAAAAAACGTAGGTTTTGCGGGGGCGAACAATCAAACCATAAAAAAAGCAAATGGGCAATATATTTTTTTACTTAATCCGGATACTATTATTTTAGATGAAAATATAAAAGAAATTATCAAATTTATGGATGATCATCAACAAGCGGGAGCTTGCGGTCCTTTAGTTTTAAATAAAAATGGAACAATGCAAAAACAATGTAAAAGAGGATTTCCTGATTTTTGGAATTCTTTTACTTATTATTCTGGTTTATGGAAATTATTTCCTAATAATAAATGGTGGAAAAAGACATTTGGCGGTTATTTTCTTTTAGATAAGCCAGATGATAAAATTTGTGAAGTTGATTGTTTAAGTGGAGCAGCGATGATTTTTAGAAAAGAAATATTTAATAAAGTTGGATTATTAAGTGAGGATTATTTTATGTATTGGGAAGATATTGATATTTGTTACAGAATAAAACAAGAGGGTTATAAAATTTATTTTGTGCCATTAAGCAAAGTTATGCATATTGGAGGAGCGGGGGGTACGAAAATACAACCTTATAAAAATATTAAATATTTTTATCGAGGGGGATATATTTTTTATAAAAAATTTATTGCCGAAAAACATAATTTTTTTATTAATTTTTTGTATTATGTTGGAATAGGGTTTTCTTTTGTTTTGAAGGTTTTAATTAATCTATTAAAAAAAGAAAAGGTTGTTGGATCAACAAAACCATAGGTATTAAATTAAATTTTTTATTTTAATAATTTTTTTAGCGCTTGTTTTTGAATAATAAGATGACCCCGACCAAAAACAGCAAATATATTTTTTTCTTTTCGCCAATATTTTAGTATTTCTTTGACAATATTTTCATCTCTTGCATCGCTTTGTAATCGAGCAATTTTATTTATAGGTGTTTCTATTCGGTTTGGATTTATTAGATTATTGACACTTTCTTTTTCATTGAAATCTTTATTTAAAAATTTTTTATAAATATTTTTTAATTTTGATAAAGAAATTTCTTTGTTTTTCCATATTTCTTTGGCTTGCTGGTTTCGGCACCATTTTTTAGCCGCATTTTCAAAATCATTTTTAGAAAAATTATTGTTATTATTTTGAAAATTATTTAGCCAATTTAAAAACCAATATAATAAAATTTCATCTTTATTTAATTTAGGATATTTTTTAACAAAATAATTATTATTTAAATCTGCACAAACGACGGGGATATTTTCTTTAAAAGCAAGAGTAGTAATAAAATTTCCTTCAGAACCAGATTTAATAGCTTCGTTTAAATTATTAATAATTGGACGAATAGTTCCTTCGATTAAAACAATATCATTTTCTTTTTGTGTTATTTTTAAAAATTTATTCCAATAATTTCTTAGAGCTTTATATTGAAGATTTTGAGGATTTCGAGAATGATTTGCGCCAAAATAAAATAAAACTTGTTTTGGAGTTTTTATTTCAAAAGTAGAATAACCCTTTTTGTTTTTAGCGGCTTCTTCTTGATATTTTTCTCGAGTTAATAGTAATTTTGAAATATTCATAAATTTATTATAACCTTTTAAGTGGTTGTAAGTCAAAATTGAAGGTGTTTTGAAATTTTATTGTTGTGAATCATAGACTAAGTTATAAGCGAGAAAAAGGTGTGGGTGGTGAAAATTTCCTTTGGAAATTTTCGCCGTCTCTTGGTTGTTAGTAGGGATTCTTCGCTGGCGCTCAGAATGACTTTTCTTTTGTCATCCTGAGGGCGTAGCCCGAAGGATCCCATGCCAAGTAATTGAGGGATTCTTCGCTATCGCTCAGAATGACAATCTTATTTCAGAATGACAAAGGGATTCTTCGCTAGCGCTCAGAATGACACAAAGAGATTCTTCGCTGACGCTCAGAATGACACAGAAAGTCGCTCAGAATGACACAAAGAGATTCTTCGCTTCGCTCAGAATGACAGAGAAGAAAGCATTGCCGATTAAATATTTTTTTATATAATAAAATTAATGGTTAAAGATGTAAAAACGATTGATATTAGTTGGGAAAGTTTTTGGCGATTTTTTATAATTGCAGCTATTTTTGTATTGGCTTATTTTTTGCGTTCAGTTATTATGATATTTTTTGTGGCTTTAATTATTGCAGCGGCTTTTGAGCCATTGGTTGATTGGTTTGAAAAAAAAC
>CAZYYF010000127.1:0-3786 GCA_964650875.1 uncultured bacterium | reverse complement strand
CCGAGTTGTCATTCTTCGCAATGACAAACGAGGGGTCTCATTCCTCGCAACGACACCCTGGGGGTTCCCTCGCAATCACAACACGGTGTTCAGTGAATATTTACAAAACTTTTATTGGACAGTAATAAGTGGTATAATGGATAAAATATAAAAATGTCATTAAGAGCATAGCCAAATTTGGCAGAACCAAACACCTAACAAGGAGAGAATAATGGATAAAATCTTCAGAATACCGGATAGTGAATTTGAAAAAAGGTGGAAAGCCGTTCAGAAAGGAGTGAATAACAAAGGACTTGATTTGCTTATAGCCCACTCTAATGAAGCAGATTTTGCAAATGTGAGATATCTTTCTAACTACTGGCCTATCTTTGAGTGCGCAGGAGTCATTGTTCCTAAAACAGGAGAACCCGTTCTTTTAATAGGACCTGAAAGTGAGACATATGCCCAGGATACAAGCAAGATTAAAAAAATTTATAAGATGATAGAGTATAGAGAAAGTGCTGAACCTGAATACCCTGATATAAAGGTTGATACCTTTCCTGAGATTTTCAGGGATATATTAGCAGGTAATGTCAAAAAAATAGGGCTGGCAGGCTACCAGATATTTCCTCTTCCTGTGTATAACAGCCTGAAAAAAGCAGCACCCGATGCAGAAATCATCAAAAGTGATGAGATCATAGTAGATTTGAGGATGATAAAAAGCCCTGTGGAACTTGAGATACTTCAAGAGGCCTTCCGGATATCCGAAGTTGCCCTTGAAAGAACCCTTGCCCAGATGAAACCTCAAATGACAGAACTTCAGGTGGTGGGAATAATAGAAAAGGAGTTGTATGCGGAAGGTGCCGAGTACGAAGGCCATCCGCAGTATGTGCTTGCAGGCAAGAATTCAAACCATGCCATTGGTAGACCTGCCTATGCGAAACTCGGCAGAAGCAATCTTATCCAACTGAATATCGGTGCCCGTGTATCGGGATATTCTTCAAGCGTTGGTAGACCCGTATCCATCGGACCTATGACCCCAGATATGAAAAAACTCGTGCAGGCAGGATTGGATATGCATCTCAAAACCATGGAGTGGATGAAGGTTGGAGTAAAAGCAAAGGATGTGGTAAAGAAATTCTACGAATATGGTAATAAAATAGGTGTGACAAAAAACATCCTTTATGGACCCTGTCATGGACTGGGAATGATGGAAGTTGAAAAACCCTGGATGGAATCTCGTTCAGAATACCTGCTTGAAGAGAATATGACCTTTCAGGTAGATACCTTTCTTTATTGTGAAGACTACGGCCTGAGATGGGAAAACGGTGTCATAATAAAAAAAGATGGAGTAGAACCTTTATCCAGCAAGTTAAATAAGATTATTGAATTGGAGGGATAAATGAGATACGAAAAGATGTTTCCGGACCAGTTGAGGACAGCAATAAAAAAAAATACACCCGCTGTTCTTCCGGTGGGGGTACTTGAATATCATTCAGAACATGCGGTTTTTGGGGTAGATACCCTTATTGTGGAAGAAGCCTTCCATATACTTGAACAAGAAATGGAACTGGTTGTCTTCCCACCTTTTTACTATGGAGCCGCAAGCTACGCTGTAGAACCCCCGGAAAACAACGGTACGATACATGTGCCTGGACAGACATTATACTTTCTTGCAAAGGATATCTTTCGGGGGATGCTTCGCGTAGGGTTAAAAAATATACATGTGTTTATTCATCACCAAAGCGAGAATTTCCTTGCTGGTATGCCTACAGACCTGGCTTTCAGGATGGGAGCCAAAGAAGCCCTTTTTGAATATCTTGAGAAGCAGCGAGGAGAAGGCTGGTGGGGCAATGAACAGATGAAAGATTACTATAAGATGCAGGAGGTAGGCTCTGACCCTTTTAGCTGGATTAAGGTGCACCCTTTTATGGATATGGAAACCCAGAAAAAATTTCCCATAGACCATGCAAGCTTACAGGAAACATCTCTTATGCTTGCTTTTTGTCCGGAAGGTGTTGATATGAAGAGGTTTTCTAAAAAAAAGTGGTACAGCATGGGCGCACAAGAAGCAACCCTTGAGTACGGTAATGCGGCAAAGGAAATGATACTGGAAAATCTTCGTAGTATCTTGAAAGGTTGATAATACGAAGGCGAGCATTATAACGGTTCGGATTTAAGGATAGAGCAAGGCTACGACAAAATCGGCCAGAAGGCATACTGATAGTCTGTTGACCAAGCCGATGCGGAAGTCAACAACGTTATATCTTTGAAGACGAATTGGTATAAACTCCATCAATATCTAACAACATTCCATCGCTAGCTATAACGACTTCCGTTCCTGTCCTGTCTGATATCTCATTACCTCTTTCCCATATCCTATTTTTAAGCATCTGCATCCCGAAATGGGTAAGGATGGCTTTTTGTGGTTTTACGGCTTTTATGATGTTCTCAGCCTCCGGAAGAGACAGGTGACCTACCCCCTCTCGTGGTTCAAACATAACTGTATTAATTATAAGTATATCGCTACCAGCATAACTTTGTGCAAGCCCTTCAAAAAAACCCGTATCGGGTAGGTATGCTGCTACAAACCCCTTCCAACTGATTTTGAACCCGTATGTTTCCACGCTGTGATGTAGCCGAACCGGAATTTTAATAGAAATATCATTTACACTATAAGTATTTCCCTCGGCAATAGATTCTATCTTTTGAGGGTATCTCAAGATATACTTAAAGATTACAGGGTCTTGTTCAAAGGCATCCCGAGGAGCAAAAACCCCGCCTCTCTTAGTGAACCCGCCGTTTGTCATTGCCTCAATCATAAGGTTTACATCACAGGAATGGTCCAGGTGTTTATGGGAGAGAAAAATAAAATCAATCTTCGCTGGATCTAATTTAGGTCGGCTTTTCACTGCTCTCACAAGACAACCTGGTCCCGGGTCAACAAGAAAGTTTGTGTTGCCAATAGAAAACCACATACCCCCAGAGGCTCTCATCTGTTTTATCATAACAAAACGGGCACCCGCGGTACCAAGAAATTTTATGTATGACATAGGTATAATGAACTACCTTTCTGCCCAGAGTTTTTTCTCTTGTGCTATAGTTGTTTTCTCGCCGTGTCCAGGATACACTAAAGTATCCGAAGGCAGTAACAGAAGTTTCTGCTGGATAGAAGTAAAAATATCCTTTTCCGAGCCCCCAGGCAAGTCAGTTCTACCGTAACTGCCACAAAAAAGGGTATCCCCGGAAAAAAGGATGTTGTCTATAAAGAAACAAACACTTCCTCTCGAATGGCCTGGTGTATGAATCACTTTAAAAACCATCTCCCCCAGCCTTATGATATCACCATCTTTAAGGATAACAGTTTCCACATCAAGTGTTATTGGAGCATCAAAGACGACCGAAAGGTTTTTAGCAACATCAGTCAGGCAATCCTTATCGTAAGAATGAATATAAACAGGCACACCAAACTTTTCATCTTCTTTTATGTGGTCTATATGACCGTGCGTGTTAAGAACAACAGATATCTCGCGACCAGCAGAAGCTTGTTGTATTTTAGGGTAATCATCACCAGGGTCTATCACAAGACTTTTGCCTGTTATAAGACAGGTAACAATATAACAGTTGGTCTCTATTGCTCCCACAACAACCCTATCTACTTTTATATCCATTCTTCTATTATACTATACCTGCCCGCTCATTACAAAAATGAGATTGTCCCCAAAAACTGGATAGTGGTGATAGGTAGATTGTAGATAATCCGGATATTTTTAATCCGCTTTTAACTGAATGGTTAATAGAGTATAA
>CAZYYF010000126.1:1270-3792 GCA_964650875.1 uncultured bacterium | reverse complement strand
ATCTACCGGCAAACCGATATTGTTTTTTCTACACCCCTCCCTCGGTCGCCTCCCGCCCTGCCCGCGCCGCTGCGCCTTCCTTACTACTCTTATCAGCATGGCACACACGGCACAGCGGCTTCCAGTTGGACCTATCCCAAGGGTCATGCCCAGACGATACCGGCTTGTCATGGTCTAACGTAGACGCTGGGCGTGTACAACCTGGTGTGCTACATTGGTAGTCGCATGCTATGAGTATGGCCGCCCTCGCTTCTCTCCACGTCCTTGTATTGTATCCATCCCATCTACGCGTATGCTCCCATGCCTTGCGCGTCGGTGGTGTCCAGTGTGGGCGGGTTGACTTAGGTACGGTTGGCATGGGCTTAGCGCGTATGTAGGTTAGGTGCTGCCCATGAGTAGCGCGGCACTGACCGCTCTACCGTGTCCAACGTGGTAGGGTTGTTGCCGTCTGCATCGTAGTACACGCCTATCGTGCCGTTCAGGTATCCCGCTTTCAGGCGGTGGTATTCCGGGCTATCTTCCCCGGCTTTGTCGCGTTTCCATTGCGTGAAGTCGTTACCGCCTGGGTCGATGTGGTCAATCTCTACCCCTTGTAGGAAGCAGGAATTAAACCCTGCCACCTTGCAGCGGATAGCGGCCAGGCTATCATCGAACCCGTATAAACCGGGCTGGTATAGGTAGCCTATCTTTTCGAGTAGCGCGGCGCTATACATTTGACATGTGCCCATGACGTGGTTAACGTCTTCAACGATCAACCACTTTTGTCCGGCTTCGTGTGGGAGCATTCGCAAGGTAGAGCGGTGGTCCGGGTTTGGGTGCCAAGGGGTTTCCCAAAGGTCTTTTCTTTTCAGACCGATTATCCCGATACGCGGGTCGCGGCTTATCGCTTCCTCCATTTCGTCAACCCATCCGGAACGGTGGATAACTACGTCGTTATCCATTTTGATAGCGTTTTCGCCGGGGTATTTGTGCTTCCAAGCCTGGTTAATGGCGCGTGCGGTTCCGACGTTTTCGGAGTTGCGAATAACTGTAACCGGGTTTTTGGCCTCCATGCCAACACCTCCGGCTTTTGGCGTTTCATGAACACGTGAAACGGCTTTTGCCGAAAACGTCTTTATGGCGGCCATCGTTTCCGGCGTTGCCGCGTTAATAACCAAAAAAAGGCGATGCTTGTAAAAATCCACCGTATCGGTGAGACTTTCAAGCGTTCGCCGGGTTAGTTCAGCGCGCCCGTTTTCGGGTGTATCAAAAATGGCCATAGCCAAAATTGCCATATGTTCTGATTTAGATGTGGCCCATTTCGGATAGCCACTTTTTTAATTCATCGAATATTATTTCAAACGGTGCAATATGCGGCATTTCTACCCTCCACCACCACTGGTCGCCTTCGCTTAACAACCTTGCGTTAAGCGGGGAAATAGTGTAAGGCAACCCTACCCCGGCTCATCGTCGCTGTCGTCTTTCGTTCCATCGTCGTCCGTTATTTTGAGCAAAAACACGGTGAAAACATTGTCGATGGGGACGGGCGAACGGAAAGCGGTGGTTTCTGCGAGCATTACACGAAGTGGCATACACACATACGGCGTGCCGTTGTCGTCAACGCCACGGCCGCCGATAAAAGACAGCGTTACGAGGCTTTCTTTCGGGTCGGCCGGAAGTGCCGGGTTAAGGCCGGTTATTGCAGTGATCTCGTACACGTAGTTTTTTAGTTTCGGTATGCGGCGTTTCATTCCAATGAAATATTCCATGCGGTCTGTTTTCTTGCAAATGTACGATTATTTTGGTACAAAATGCAAGCCAAAAAAAATGCCCGCTTTGCGATGGCGCGAAGCGGGCATTTATGGCAGACGGATATTTTTATCATTCAACAAACCGGCCAGTAGATACCATTCCAGTATAGGTGTCTTCGTAAACCAGATTGTCGTCGATCATCTCGACTCCTGCCGGAATTTCGGAAACCCCGTAGAATACTTTACGCTGTCCCATGTCGATTGTTTCTTCGGAACCGAAGAAACGCATAATGTTTTCACCGTGTTTTTGCTCAAAATACTGGCCAATTACGCCATTTTCGTTTTTTACCAATTTGGAGCGGAAAGAGTGCATTTTCGTATTCATGTCGTTTAGTTTTCGTCGCCGCTTCATTGCTTTGACCTTACAAAGATAGGGGGTTTTGAAATATTTGTCAATACTTTTATTGATTTATTTTTGAACTATTTTCAAAAAAAAGGCCCGCGCTACCGTGAGTAACGCGGGCAAACTACCCGGCAGGATTTACGCCCGCGTGACATTCCATTCCGGCGGGCCACCTAATTGCGGTGGGTTTGCGCTTTACCGGGCCAATGTCTTAAACCGGAGGCTGCTTTTCGCGGTGGTCCGCCAACAGGCGGTTAATGAGTTCCCCGGCTTCGCGGGGCTGGCTTTGCAGGTATGCCCGGTTTTCGTCCGTTATGCGGAAAGAGTACATCTTCCGCTTGTTCGGGTCTTTCGGCCGGCCGGGACGGCGGGGCGCGGTGGTGGTGGTA
>CAZYYF010000126.1:0-1170 GCA_964650875.1 uncultured bacterium | reverse complement strand
TGGTGGTAAGTTTTCCTACGGCGATCAAAGTGCCGTCTGGACCGAGACTTTTAACCCCTAATTCCATGTCGTTTAGTTTTTTTGCCCTGAACGGCGGACCGCCGATTTTTTATATTCCCAATTGGCCGCGAACTTGTTGGAATTGCTCGGCGGTTATGATGCGGGACATTTTGTCGTTGTATTGCTCGGAGGTAATAAATTCGCCGTCTACCATCAATACTTCAACGGTAAATTGCGGGAAGTTTTTAACCGTCGTGTGTTTGGTAAGGTATTCGATTTCTTCACAGGTAGGTGCGACAATCTCGGAACCATTAAACCCTTTTGATTTAAGGTGTTGCAGGGCTTTGGTGTGGCTTGCTATTTTCAGCGTATTCATGTCGTTTAGTTTTCGTCTCTGCTTAATTGCTTTGACCTTACAAAGATAGGGGGTTTATTAATATTTGTCAATACTTTTATTTATTTATTTTTGAATTATTTTTCATCCGGCCACCCAGGCACGTTTACGCCGGCCTTAACAACGACGTCGAACAACGGCAAAGCATATTTACCGATAAAAGTATCGGATATTGGCCCTAAGCAAATCGAACGGTTATATAGTTCCGTTTCGATCTCTCCCCGCGTGGGTATCGGCATTTCGTGAATTGCCGCAACGGATTGTACAAAGTCCACAAAAACTGAAAAGCGGTCCCACCTTAGCAGGGCCTTGCATTTTTGCGCGGTTTGGTCTTGTTCAGAATATCCCATGTACAATCGCTGAATCTGAAAATGACGGGAACGACTTGGATGCCGGTTCTACATGACTTATAAAAAGCACCTCACCTGTTTTTTTGTGTACGACTTCGGGCTTATGCGTCATGTTGTCAATTCGATAGCAGAAAACAGCGGTTATATTCCATCGGCTACCTATGTCATGCGGAGGCTCCGTATCCCTGCCATTGGTCCATAATGCCCAAATAGCACTAAAGGGAAGGACAAATGAAAATCGGCGCTCAATTCGTGGGCCATGCCTGATGTTGTAAGTGTCAATCATTACGTGCTCTATCTCGAAATCTTCTATGTTGAGAATGACGCCGTTTTGGCCCCATATTATGCGGGACTTGTTTGGCTGTGATGTTGCTATTTGTTCCATCTTTCTTACCATTCCGGCTCATGCCGGTGTGTTGCCTTTTG
>CAZYYF010000125.1:0-3828 GCA_964650875.1 uncultured bacterium | reverse complement strand
GGAGGGTAAGATGGAAAAATTAGCAATTGATGGTGGAGTTCCTGTAAATAAGGAAAAATTTCCTATGTGGCCTTCGTTTTCGGAAAAATCAATAGAAAAGGTATCTGAACCCCTTAAGACAGGCAAGGTAAACTACTGGACCGGGAAAATAGGGGTGGAATTTGAGAAGGCATGGGCAAAATGGAATGGAGCGAAATATGCCGTTACTACAACCAATGGAACAAGCGCTCTTCATACAGCAGTAGCAGGACTTGGAATAGGGCCAGGAGACGAAGTTATATGTCCTTCTTATTCTTTCATAGCTTCTTCCTTCTGCGTGTTACAGGCGGGGGCCCTGCCGATATTTGCTGATGTGGATGATTCTCATACGTTGGACCCACGGGATATAGAGGATAAAATAACTGAAAGAACAAAAGCAATTGTTGTGGTCCATCTTTATGGAGTAGTGGCTGATATGGATCCCATTCTTGAGATAGCAAAAAAACACAATCTTTATGTGATTGAAGATTGCGCCCAGTGTTTTGGTGGAATATACAAAGGGAAGAAGGTTGGCACTGTTGGAGATGCAGGATGCTTTAGTTTCTGTCAGAGCAAACACTTCACGACAGGAGGGGAAGGAGGAGCTGTTATCACTGACAATGAAGAGCTTTGGTGGAACTGTCAGTCTTTCCGGGACCACGGTTACGACGTTCAGGAAAGAATGAGGTTGCTTGAACTGGAAGCAAAACTTTATTACGTCCACAAGCGGGTAGGGTTCAATTACAGGATGACCGAAATGCAGTCTCTAATCGGATTGTGCGAACTGGAACGTCTTGACAGCTGGAACCTCCCGCAGAGAAGAAAAAACGGCAGGTTTCTTGCAGATGCTTTGAAAGGGCATCCTCTTGTGCTTTCTGTACCTCTTGATACACCTGAACGTGAAAACGCTTACTGGTGGGCTCCTTTCATACTTGATTCTGCCAGGTTAAAGGTCCCGGTAAAACAGTTTGTCTCAGCTGTGGAGGCAGAAGGAGTACCTGTTTATGGCGTCCAATGGCCTGAGATGTATAAAGAAGAGGCATATATACAGAAAAACGGGTTTGGCAGGCTTAAATATCCGTTTAATGACCCGAATGCGCGAAAAATAGACTATTCAAAAGTTGAATGTAAAAAAGCAAAGTGGTTGTTTGAACGAACAATGTCTTTTTTTACTCATCCTGTTTATGAAATAAAACACATGGAAAAATATATAGAGGCTTTCCAAAAGGTTGCCTGTGCATATATGAAATAAAAAGCGCAATCTAACCGGAAACACAAGAGGGGAAAAATGACAAAAGTTCAGATGGGAGTTATCGGGGCAGGTGGCATTGCTTACAGAAGAACCATACCGGCTATGATTAAGGCAAAAAATATAAGACTTGCCGCGGTTATGGATGTATATAACATTGAAAAAATAGCAAAAGAGTTTGAAGTGCCGAAATCCTACCACAGAGTAAAAGACCTTCTTGACGACCCGGAAATAGAGGCTGTATACATAGCAACCCCTGTATATCTTCACCTGAAACATATAACATTGGCTGCTGAGAAAGGAAAACATATTCTCTGCGAAAAACCTCTTGCGAAAAATCTTAAAGAAACCAAAGAGGCAGTAAACATATGTCGTAAAAACCGTGTATTCCTGCAGGAAGGATATATGATGAAATTTCATGGGGCCCATAAGAAAATCAGGGAGTTTATTAAAAAAGGAAGCATCGGCAAGGTTGTCTATATGAGGGCACAGCTCTCCTGTTGGTATCCGCCCATACAAGGTGCCTGGAGGCAGGAACCTCGCAAAGGAGGGGGAGGAGCGCTTATAGATATGGCAACACACCTTTATGACTTACTTGAATTTCTCTCCGGGACAAGAATAAAGCGTGTGGTTGCCATGACAGGCAACCAGGTACATAATTATAAATCCGAGGATTCATCAACCTCTCTTCTGGAATTTTCATCAGGAGCCCATGCCACAGTAGATTCATTCTTTTGTATACCGGATGAAGCATCAAAGACAAGGCTTGAAATTTATGGTTCTATGGGTAGTATCCTTACAGAAGGAACCATTGGACAGGGAACAGGAGGGATGGTAGAAGGCATCTTCTGCAAGGAAATAAGCGGATATGATGCTCGTCAGAGTAAAGATGGCGTTTTAAAATTTCAGAAGATACCTTTTGAAACAATAAATCCTTATACATCTGAATGTGAATACTTTGCCAACTGTATAATAAGAAATACTCCTCCTGCTATCAATGATGGAGATAACGCCCTGCATCTAATGGAGGTTACAGAAAAGGCATACATTTCCTACAAGCTCAAAAAAATCCTTTCTGTTAAAGGGTGAATTCATCAAGATAAGCAGGGATAAAAATTTCACTTTTAAGTTTGGCCTTCAGCAAAGACGCAAAATCTGCTGATGCTTCTTCTTCTCCGTGAACAACAAAGATTTTTTGAGGAGGCTTTTTGAATCCTTTCATCCACCGCATCAAATCGTTCCTATCGGCATGAGCAGAAAAACCTTCTATATTTTCAATGGAGGCTCTTACAGGATAAACCCTACCGAGGATTCTTACATTTTTTGGTTTTTCCAATATTGTTTTGCCAAGAGTTCCTTTTGCCTGATATCCTACGAAAGCAATAGTTGATTCAGGACGGGTGATATTCTTAACAAGATGGTGTTTAATTCTGCCTCCGGTACACATACCAGAACCTGCTATGATGATTGAAGAACCTTTGATATGGTTGATAGCCTTTGATTCATCTACTGTTGTTGTGGTTTTCAACATGGCAAAATCAAAGGGTGAATGTCCTTTGTTGATAAGTGCCCTGGTTTCATTATCAAGGTATTCTGGATATTTTTTGAAAACTTCTGTTATGTTTATAGCCATGGGGCTGTCCATAAAGACAAGAAGGTGTGGAATAATATTTTCTTTCAGGAACTTGCTTACAAAAAATAGAATCTCCTGGGCTCTTTCAATGGCGAAAGTGGGAATAACAATGTTCCCATTTTTCCTGCATGTTTTGTTGATAATCATTGCCAGCTTTTTACCTGCTTCTTTTTCTGTTTCATGTATCCTGTTTCCATAAGTAGATTCTACAAACACTGTGTCTGCTTCCTCAAATAATGTGGGGTCACAGATGATGGGCTTATTCCACCGACCGATATCTCCTGAAAAGATAATTTTTTTCAATCTGCCGTTTTCTATTATCTTGAGTTTAACCATTGCTGCCCCAAGAATATGTCCTGCATCGTAAAAAGCGGCAGAAATTCCTTCGGTTATCTGAATATCTTTCTTATAAGGAAACCCTTTCACCAGAGGAAAAACCTTTTCTGCGTCCGAAGCTGTATAAAGTGGTTCAATAGGATATAATTTTTTTATGCCTTCTTTCTCGTGTCTTTGCCGCTTTTGCAGGGCATCTTCTTCCTGTATCTTTCCAGAATCCATAAGGGTTATCCTGACGATTTCAGAGGTGGGTTCTGTACAATAGATGTTTCCCTTAAAACCTTCCCTTACGAGTTTTGGCAGGTAACCGCAGTGGTCAAGGTGCGCATGTGTTAGAATTATGCTATTAATGGAAGAAGGGTTCACAGGAAAATCTTGCCAGTTTCTATCCTTAAATTCTCTTTCCTGATAGAGCCCACAGTCTATCATTATTCTATACCTGTTGATTTCAAGAAGGAATTTTGAACCTGTTACATTTCTTGCAGCGCCTAAAATCTTTACTTTCATTTGTTCTCCTATGAGTTTTTAGTAAATATCCACTGAACACCGTGTTGTCATTGCGAGGAATGTTTTTTATGACGTGGCAATCCCA
>CAZYYF010000124.1:0-3836 GCA_964650875.1 uncultured bacterium | reverse complement strand
CTTCAGTTTTTCGCACCTGTATGAATGCTTGAGTTTTTGGATGGCCTTAGCTTCTATCTGACGAATTCTTTCCCTTGTCAGGTTAAATGAATTCCCAACCTCTTCAAGAGTTCTCGGATATCCTTCGGTGTCTAAACCAAACCTGAGCCTGATTATCTCCAATTCTCTGTTGTCAAGAATATCCAGAGCCTTTTCAATTTCCTCTCTCAGAAGGGCATGCTTTGCGTGTTTCAAGGGATCTGGATTGTCACTGTCTTCAATAAAATCTCCTATTGTCGCTTTCTCTTCATCTCCTACAGGCATATCTAAGGATATGGGGTCAGGCTTTATAGATTTCTTGATTGTTTTTACCTTTGAAACAGACAGATTCATCTTTTTTGCAATGTCTTCGTCGGTCGGCTGGTCAAAATCCTTGGACTGGGCAAAAGACGCTTCAATCTTTTTAACCTTGTTGATTTTTTCAATCATGTGCACAGGTATTCTTATTGTTGCAGAATGGTCTGCTATGGCTCTTGTGATAGCCTGTCTTATCCACCATGTGGCGTAAGTGCTGAACTTAAATCCTGTCTTGTATTTGAATTTTTCAACAGCCTTCATCAAACCGATGTTACCTTCCTGGATAAGGTCAAGAATAGAAAGTTTGGGATTGTTGTACCTTTTTGCAATGTTGATAACAAGCCGGAGATTAGAATTTATCAACATATCTCTTAATTCGTAAAGTTCCGTTTCATACTTAGCATAATGTTTTAAAGATTTTTTTTTCTTTTCTGATTCACGTAGTTTCTTTTTAGTTTCCTCTATACCTTTGGCCAGTCTAATCTCATCCTTATGGGTAAGCAAAGTATAGGTTCCTGCTCCTTTGAGGTATGACCTGAGAGGATTTTTTGTCTCATCCATCTCCAGTTTTTTATTTTTTTCCAGAGGAAACGGTTCTTCTTCATCTATATCAATATTCCACAACTCAAGCTCATCAAACAATTCTGTAATCTCATCCTGATCAGTCAGGTCCATAGGCAATATGTCATTAATTTCATCCCATGAAAGATGTTTTTGGCGCCTGCCGATCTGAACAATTTTATTTATCTTTTTAGCCTTTTCATTTTTGGAAATAGTATCGCCTTTTCTTTTTCTTCCCATTTCCTACTCCTTTTTTAATTCAAAAAGTAATGTCTGAAGGGTTTCAAGTTCTTGATGATACTGCAGTCCATTGTTTTTTTTTGTGGTCATCTGTTTTTTTATATCGTCAAGTTTCTCACATATGCAAATCTTGTGAATCTTTTTCAGGCAATCTTGAAAAATAAGTTCTCTTTTCTCTTGGGCCAGATGGCTTATATCTTTCATAGCAAGCTCGCTAATCCATCTGTTTAGTTCTTCATTGGTATCTGTGGTGGATATTTCCCTCATAAGATTTGTGGGTGTCAGATGAAGATTTTTAGAAAGTATCTCGCGGGATACCTGTATAATAACATTTATTCTCGGAGTAATTTCCCCTTCCCATTCGAGCAGATGTTTCCAGCACTGTTGGTCAGATAATAATATTTCTACCAGCATATTTTCGGCAGAGTCCCTATAAGAATTTTTGTTTGCATTTTCCTTCGGCTGTTTTTCCGTTTCATCCTTTTTTGTTGCAGCAATATACCGGGAGAGCATCTCTTGTGTGATTGCCAGTTTTGATGCAAGAATTTTTCTATATTCTGCCTTTTCAATTTCATCAGGAATAAGTTCGATATACTTCATCACTTCTCTTGCAACAGAGGATTTTCCTCTTGGAGTATTCACATCATATTGTTGGCAATATATATCGAAAGAAAAATCAAGAAAATTTTGTGCTCTATTAATCAATGCTATCAAAGGAGCAATTCCGTGGTCATCAATAAACCTGTCAGGGTCAAAATCTGCTGGAAGAATGCACACTCTCGTGTCATACCCTTTATTTAGAACTATTTCAAGATTTCTCATACAAGCATTGATACCTGCCTGGTCAGAATCAAAAAGCAGCAGTATTTTATCAGTAAACCTCCTGAGAAAATTAAGCTGCATACCGGTAAGAGAAGTTCCCATCGGCGCTACGACATTTTTAACACCATTGATATGAAGTTTTATGACATCAAAATATCCTTCAACAAGAATAGCAAAGTTCTTTTCTTTTATACTGTTAGATGCCCAATTCAGCCCGTAAAGAAGTTTTCCCTTGTTGAATGCGGGATTTTCAGCTGTATTTAGGTATTTAGGAAGTTGTTTCTCATCCAGAGCTCTGCCGCCGAAACCTGATATTTTCCCTCTGTAATTAAATATGGGGAATATAAGCCGGCTTTTAAAAACATCTGTTATGCCATCTTCTTTTACAAGTCCAGCCCTGATGAAGTCTTCCATCTTGAGGTTTGATTCCTTTATCGTTTTTACTAGATAGTCCGGTGCATTTGGAGCAAGCCCAATATGGAAATTTTTTACATCGGGTTCTTTCAGTTTTCTGTCATATAGGTATTCAAGAGCCGATTTTCCGCTATCTGAAAAGAGAACAGACTGGTATACCTTTAACGCAAATTCGTTAGCCCTGTATATCTTTTCTATTTCTTCGGAATCTTTCGCGATATAACGGCTGACTGGTATAGGAAGTCCTGCTTTTTCTGATGCTAAAGCTACAGCATCTGGAAAAGCAATATGTTCAATACTCATTAAAAATTTAATGACATCACCACCTGCGCCGCAACCAAAACAGTGGAATATTTGTTTTTCCGGATTGACAATAAAAGAAGGGGTTTTTTCCTCATGAAAAGGACATAAAGCCTTAAAGTTTTTACCTGCTTTCTTCAGGTTTATATATTCTGAAATCACCTTAACAATATCAAGATTCTCGGTTATTTTATTAAGAGAATTGACCGAGATGGATTCTTTCATAATATAATACAGCCTCCAGATTTATTTCTTTCTTAATGTTTTGTTATACCTTAAAGATTTTTGTCTGTCAATATATTGTATAAGCTGAGTAGTGTGCCGTACAGGAGGAGTAAAAAATAGTTTTGAAGTAGGTCGGACATTTGACAATTTAAAAATGGAATATTAAAATATGATCTCCATGTTCAAAATTATAAACACTTTATTAATGGTCTGTTTTATTTTTCTTGTGGGATACTTTTTCGGCATAAAAGAAGCCCGTTTTTATCAGGTAATTTCTGGTTCGATGGAGCCGACTTTAAATGTGGATGACAGGGTTATGACAATAAAGAAATCCAGGATAGAGAGAAAAAATATCGTGGTGATAAAGGACCCGAAGATAAGCGACGAAATACTGATTAAACGGATTATAGGGCTTCCCGGAGAAAAGGTAGAAGTTAAAAAAGGGAAAGTATTTATTAATGGCAGAGTTCTTAGTGAACCTTATATAAAAGAACCTCCCATCTACAGCCTTAAAATAAAGGTTGCGGAGAATCAATATTTCCTGTTAGGAGACAACAGAAACAAAAGTGAAGACAGCAGTACATGGGGACCTATTGACGAAGAACTAATAATAAGCAAGGTTGTATTGAAATACTGGCCTATAAAAGAATTCAAACTATTGCTTCATCCGTCAGTTAATATCTAACAAAAATAGCAATAATTAAACAAGCCTGGTGATTTCCTCTGTCTAAAGGTGGAAAATACAGCCTGCTTCTCACGAACTCCGGTCAGATCATCTACATGATCGTCTTCTCTTTTATCCTATACCGGACAATTTATCAGTCCTGCCTCCATTTCTCTTTTAAAAGAAAGGGATGTTATAGGAGCCTACCTGAGGAATAGTTATCTGACTGACATATTTTTGTAAATATTAAGTTTTTATTCCCCACTTCTTCATA
>CAZYYF010000123.1:0-3876 GCA_964650875.1 uncultured bacterium | reverse complement strand
CTTTTTGCCAGACGGCGCCGAGACAACCTTCTATAGGTTACACATACCCAGCAGGAGGACAACAAGGTACGATTGTTCAGGTGACAGTTGGAGGACAATATCTTAATGGAGTTTCTGAAGTGGTTATTTCCGGGCAGGGGATAACTACCTCTGATATAAGATATATTCCTATTTTGAATACGCTGCAACGTCAGGAACTCCAGAACAGACTCAAAGCAATCAGGGAAAAACAGATGCAGGCTACAAGACAAAAATACCAGGCTCCCACACCCCCGCAAGAAGAAAAAAAACAAGAAAAGATCCAGGAACTAACGAAAACAATAGGAAAGCCCGATGAAGAAGAAAAACCGGTTAAATTACCTCCCCACCCATTACTACTTAACCTGGAAAATCTTACACCTTATCAAATAAAACAGGTATCAGATATTTTCCTCCCTTTCCAGAGACTGCAGATTAAACGTTCCATACAGGAGATGGTTATTGTTAATATCCGGATAGATGCCGATGCGCCCCCTGGCATCAGGGAGCTGAGACTAAAAACTACAAACGGTCTTACCAATCCTGTATTCTTTGAGGTGGGAACATATCCTGAAATATCAGAGACAGAACCCAACGAACCAGGTGAACCATCAATGCAGGCATGTACTTTACCTATTGTCTTCAATGGACAGATAATGCCAGGAGATGCAGACCGGTTCTGCTTCAATGGTCATCAGGGACAAAAACTCGTTATTGAAACACATGGCCGTAAGATACTTCCTTACATAGCGGATGCTGTGCCTGGCTGGTTTCAAGCTGTACTATTACTTTATGATTCTAATGGTAGGGAAATTGCATATGTGGACGATTATCTTTTTAGTCCAGACCCTGTTATCTTTTTTACCGTTCCGCATGATGGAGAGTATACAGTAGAGATACGTGATGCTATTTACCGCGGCCGCGAGGACTTCGTCTATCGGATTTATGTTGCAGAAAAACCTTTTATTACTCATATCTTTCCGATGGGAGGCAAGAGAGGAGAAAAGTCTACTGTTGCTATTAGCGGATGGAACCTTGCTGACAAGGTTCTACCTCTTGATACAGGACCAGATGGTGGTATTATAAGAGAGGCTATTTTATGCTATAACGGGACATATTCAAATCCCGTGTATTATGCAGTAGACGAGTTTCCAGAATCCTTTGAAAAAGAACCTAATGATACAAGAAGTAAAGCACAGAAAGTTTCCATTCCACAAACCATCAATGGCTGTATTTCAAAACCAGGAGATGTTGATATCTTTAGAATTGAGATGAAAGCGGGGTATGAACTGACAGCCGAGATATATGGACGTAGACTGGGTTCCCCGATTGATTCTTTTATCCGTTTAACCGATGCCTCTAACAGAATTCTTGTGTCTAATGATGATACAGAAGATATAACAGATTGGTTTAATACCCACCACGCGGATTCGTTTATTTCTTTCAAGGCGCCAGTTGACGGCACTTATTTTTTATATCTGTTTGACGTCCAGGGACAGGCAGGAGATCTCTATACCTACCGTTTACGTATAAGCCCGAGACGTCCTGATTTCGCCCTCGTATCTCTTCCGTCAGGGATAACCCTACCTGCTGGAAGTTCTACTGCTTTACGGGTTCAGGTAATACGCAAGGAAGGGTTTGAAGGAGATATACAACTGACACTTACAGGTGAAACACACGGTTGTACACTCGCAGGCGGTATAATCCCCGCGGGAACAGATAGTCTCTATATAACCCTGACAGCACCTGCCACATTTCCTGTATCTATTATCTCGCTGCATCTGCAAGGCTGTGCGGTAATCCGAGGACAACAGGTAATCCATCCTGTGGTACCTGTAGATGAGATGATGCAGGCTTTCGCCTATTGTCACATGGTGCCTGCCTCGTGTCTCACCGTCTCAGTCGTAAAAAGAAGGTCCAATTTTCCTGTGATAACTGTCTTAAACAATGAGCCCGTAAAAATCACCAAAGGAAGCGGAAAAGTACAGGCAAAAATTGTTTCGCGCATCCAGTTAGACGGAATCACTGTACAACTACAAAACCCTCTTGCAGGAATTTCATTGGGGAATGCAAGGTTTGAATCAGACATCCTGTCGTTTTCTGTAATAACAGATAGTACCAATATACGACCCGGCACAAAGAATAACCTGATTGTTGAAGTGTTTGCAAACATTCCTGTTGGCAAGACTGATGAACAAGGTATGCGGCCAAAACGGAGGGTATCCCTCGGCATACTGCCTGCAATACCCTTTGAAGTTATGGAAGAATAAAATACTCAAAGTAAAACATAGCCACATTTGAAAGTCTTTAACTGTGTGTTGTCATTCTGAAATGACTCTGTCCTGATATGTAGTAATACGAAATAGGCCAGGAGTCAGACTGATAGCATGTTGACCAAACCGATGAGGAAGTCAACAACGCCATATCTTTGAAGACGAATTGGCATAAATCAAGATTCAGGATGATAGACAAAACCTGACAGGGCATTTACAAAAGAGAACGGAGAAATTTTGAATGGAAATATTATCTTTCAAGAATTTTGAATCAAGGGTTGCCATTAATGTGTCTCATTTCCCTGTTCAAGAAGGTGTTGATGAATATTATATGACATTTTATCCACTTAAACCCGACAAGGTTGATGTTCAACTCGGTTGGTTGTCCAGGGCATACACAGAAACCCTTATGTCTATCGGCATTAAAAGACAAACAGCAGTCTTCAGACGTTTTTTCTGCAGTGACATGGTTAATCAGTGGAATATACTTGAAAAGATGCCGTTTTCCAGCAGATGCGCAACAGACGAAAAGTGCGCTGTGTCCTGGATATGTCAGCCACCTGGCTATATAGCAAAGGTTGCTTTCTGGGCGTACCATATCTGTGACAAAAAAGGTAGCCTTGAAAAACATTATGATAAACACACACTTTGTCTTACAAGGGGAAGTCTTACCCATAACTGGAGTTTTGGAGTGAACTGTCTAAACCGAAAAACACCTTATGAACAGACAATAGGGATTCTGGAACGATATAATTCTTTACTACAAATAAAAAATATGTCTCTTGCGGGAAATGTAATAAAAACATGGTTCTTCATAAAAGACATAGATGCTAACTACCAGGAGTTTGTCAATGCCCGCAGGAAATTTTTTGCCACAAATGGTTTAACCCAAAAGACCCATTTTATTGCCAGCACAGGGGTAGGCGGATACCATATAGATATCTCCGCAAAAATAACAATGGATGCTTATGCTATATCTGGACTTTTACCGGAACAGATAAAATTTCTGTCCGCCCCAAAATACCTCAGTTCAACTTATATGTATGGGGTCACCTTTGAACGGGGAACCATCATTTCTTACCGTGACCGTAAACACATAATTATCTCTGGGACAGCAAGTATCAACCACAAAGGTAGGATTCTGTATGAGGGAGATGTTCTGCAACAACTGAAACGTACATTTGAAAATATTGAGGCTCTTCTTGCAAATGCAGGCGCCAGTCTAAAAAACATGGCTATTATGATCGCATATGTCAGAGACCCTTCTGATTACACCATTGTCTGGCAACAAATAAAGCAAAACTTCCCGGCAGTTCCTTTGATAATTGCATGCTCGAGTGTCTGCCGTCCGGGCTGGTTGGTTGAAGTAGAAGGTATATCGGTCATACCAAATGCTGACACTGATCTTCCGTCTTTTTGAAGAGAAAAATGGACAAATTCTGCGTAAATATTTCATAGACCACGTTATTTACGAATTCGCATTCAAAATGATAGTTTTGAATACGAAAGCGAGCCTTATAACGGTTCGGGTTTAAGGATAGAGCAAGTAGAGGACGAAATGGCCACCAGCAGGGATGATGATAGT
>CAZYYF010000122.1:0-4037 GCA_964650875.1 uncultured bacterium | reverse complement strand
CCAATGACCACCGAGAGGCAGGCTCCACAATCCCAATGTCGGATTGCCACGCCGAAAGACGACTCACAATGACGTGGTCATTGCGAAGAGCGCCATAAATACTTATAACGATTGAAAGACTAAAAGAAACACACTGAAAACATAGCTAAATTTGGCAGAACCATATATAAACACAGGAGAGAAAATGTCTATTACATATAACCCACATAAGCGTAGGAGAAAAAAAAGACTTGGATTCAGGGTAAGAATGAAAAGTGTTGGAGGAAGAAAGGTATTAAATGCCCGTAGAAAAAAAGGAAGAAAGAAACTTACCGTCTGATGAAAAAAAGAATCAGAAAAGTTTTAGATGAAGGTAGTCTATATAACACATCGTTATTTAGATTATATTTCATTCCATCGACAGATTACAAAATCGGGTTTATTGCTAAACATACCATAGGCAAGCCGACAAAGAGAAACTTTATAAAAAGGGTTATTAGAGAATACTGGAGAAAAAAGTTTCAAAAAGGTAATTATGTGTTTGTCTTAAAATCTACCATCATAAATACAGATGGATTAACAGAAGCATTGAAAAAGGTCGCAGAAAAAATAGGATGAAAAAAACTTTTATTTTTTTTATAAGGTTCTACCAATCAGCTATATCTCCCTTGTTAGGTAGTCACTGCAGATTCTATCCAAGCTGTTCGTCTTTTATGATAGAGGCAGTCGAAAAATACGGATTAAAAGGTTTTTTTATCGGAATAAAAAGGTTGATGAAATGTCACCCTTTTAATAAAGGAGGATTAGACCCACTGGAAAAATGGATAAATTAAATGAAGAAGTCAGGTTAATTATAGCTTTTACTGTCACCATTATTATAATCCTGGTTTTTGGGAAGATGCAAGGTAGACACTCGGAAATTTCTAAACAAACATCCTTGCCATCTTCTGAATCAACAACAGAAGAAACAGTTATCTATCATGAAAAACAGGTTATTGAAAAGCCGTCAGACATCCCATTGTTAGAAAGTGAACAAAAGACATATGAAGATAGCAGGTATATCATAGTTATAGATACAATCAGTGGTTCAATAAAAAAACTTGGGATAAAAAAATACCAGCGTAAAAATGAACCTTTTTTCACTGTCCTTGAAAATTCTCAGTTGCTTCTTGATTCTGCAAAAGATGGTATATATCCTGAATATAAAATCTCTTCTTGGGATGAAAAATCGTCTTTAATAACATTCATAGGGCATCTTGGTAAAAACATATATGCCGAAAAAAGCATAAGCATACCTTCTGATTCCCATACCTTCCAGAGCTCTATAACACTTGTCAATAAAGATGCAAACAGGACATTTTTCACATATATTATTCAGGCCGGCAGAGTAAATTTGCACCAGCCTGTTAACCGCAATGAAATCAGTCCACCCGAACTCCTTATAAAAACAAATGGCCAGATTCTAAAACTGAATCCGTCCCGGATAAAACAAGATACGTTTTATGAAAACACCCAGTGGATAGCATTAAAACAAAGATATACCCTACTTATGCTCAAAACAAAAGAGGAAACAAAAAGTTTTGTTGTACGGGAAAATAATTTCGTAAACTTTGGTTTTATGTACGAGACCATAAATATGGAAAGTAATGGCCACAAAAATATTAATCTATCTTTTTATGCAGGTCCCTCAGATTACTTTATAGCGCGTAATGAAATAGATGATAAGAAATTATTTGGAAGCGGTTTTTTTGCTTCAATGGGAAGATTTTTATTTACCCTGCTATCTTACATACACCGGGTAATACCTAACTGGGGATGGGCAATTATAATACTTACTCTGATAATAAAAGTACTTTTTTTCCCTCTCACAAAGAACAGCTTAAAATCAATGAAAACTCTCCAGAAACTAAGACCATACCTTCAGGAGATACAGAAAAAATATAAAGACAACCCCCAGCAGATGCAGAAAGAAATGATGAATCTTTACAAAGATTACAAGATTAACCCTTTTGGAGGTTGTATTCCTATGTTAATACAGTTTCCTATATTTATAGGATTTTTCATTGCCTTAAGAAGCTCCATTTTTTTCCGGGGCGCTCCCTTCTGTTTATGGATAAATGACCTTTCTCTGCCTGATACCATAGCGCAGGTAGGAAACTTTAACATTAACCTTCTCCCGCTCCTAATGGCTATAACATCTTTCTGGCAACAGAAGTTAACACCACAGGAACCTTCTCAAAAAGCGATGACCTATATGATGCCTGCGATATTTCTATTGTTATTCTACAATTTTTCATCAGGACTTCTGCTTTATTGGGTAACAATGAATGCAGCAGGCCTTATAGAACAGTATTTCATCTATAAGAAATAACCGGCAGGGCTTGTACAAGTTGGGGATATAGGTAACACATTAGTTTCCTGTTTTTGATATAAAAATTTTCCAGAACTAACGAGGTGTTAGATATATATCTCAACTTCTTCAAAAGAGAAACACAACCAGCAGACATTATCTTGCCAAGTGTATAAGCCTGCCTTGCCTTCTTTCTATTCAAAGGTCAGACAGGCACTCCTCCATCAGTGGAATTGTAGAAATAAAATCACCAAAATTGAGAAAATATCAGGAGCAAAAACCTATCGCTGTGCGGTACTTATAACCATTGTATCGTAATTATCCCGGTTGCACTCTGACCAGTTTTATAGGCTCTTGACGTGGTTGACTGAGGTTTTACTAAATCGTATGTATGCAATAATTTTATCCTGCGTTCAATCCCATCAGATTTTATGGTTGTCAAATCCCGCTGATAGTCGTTTTTACATCAGAGTTGAAATATTCAAGAATTTCCTGTTCAACCGGCGGTATATCTATGGGAATATTGCCATTCCTCAAAGATGTAGCCCCACAGCACCCAGCAGCCACACTGTTGCGCGCTGATATGGCAGAGGTTGTAATTTTGTTTCCCTTTCTTATGTAATCAATAAATTCATCCACAATACTGGCATCAGAACCTCCGTGACCACCAAAGCCAGGTGGCAGAAAGTAACTCTCATCTCCCCACGGGTTATAAGGATATCTTTTGTTCCACAATCGAACAAGGTTATCACCAAAATTCTCTATTCTTCCCTCAGTACCTATGATAGTATAATTCCGCCATGTATCAGGGGTATAATGGCACTGCTGGTAAGACGCAAATCCGCCATTGTCAAGTACCATCAGCATCATGCTGATATCTTCAACATCTATCACAGGATTCAACCCCTTTTGTGAAAGAGGCGGCCAGATATCCGTAGAGCTTGTATCTCCCCTTTCCGAAGGATCGTGTCTATCTGTTACTTTGTCATAAAGAGTAAGTCCACCAACAGCTGTTACACGCCTGGTATAACCACCACAAAGCCAGTGAAGAACATCTATATCATGCACTCCTTTTTGAAGTAAAAGACTGGTCACTTTGCTTCTTTCAGCATGCCAGTCCTTGAAATAAGCATCTCCACCAAAACCCACAAAATGACGACACCAGCCCGCCTTGACCTCTCCTATCTTACCAGCCTCTATAATCTCCTTCATTTTCCTTATCACTCTCATGTGTCTCATGTTATGTCCCACATACAACTTTCTTTTATTCCTGTAAGCTGTTTTCAAAATCCTATCGCACCCTTCAATAGTAATAGCCATAGGCTTTTCAAGATAGACATCCTTACCTGCTTCCAGGGCAGCAACTGCATGCTCCTCATGCATGAAATCAGGACTGGTAACAAAAACAGCATCAATATCTTTTTTCTCAAGAAGAACTCTGTAATCCGTAGTTACAAAAACTTCCTGCCCAAACTTCTCCTTAAAAACATCTATCATATGCTGGTAGATATCAGCACCACCCACGATAAAAACTCCCTCTTCAGGTTTGTGCGCAAGCCAAGCAAGACGACCTCTACCACCAACTCCTATCACACCTATCTTCAATACTTCTGACATTTCAATCCTCCTATATCTTAAGGTATTGTTAAAAATCTACGTTATTGTAAAGTAAATATTCAGTCCTCCCCGTCCTGTCCGTCATTGCGAG
>CAZYYF010000121.1:0-4190 GCA_964650875.1 uncultured bacterium | reverse complement strand
AATGCCGTTGTATCAAGACTTTGGAAAATCTGTTCCCTTATGTCGGAATTTTAGACAAATTTAAATTGTTTATTATTCTACCACATTTTTTTTGCACATGCAAAAGTTAATTGTAATTACCTGAAGTTTTTTTGATAGAAAACTGAATCCGTGTTATGCTTTGGGATAATAATACGCCTTATAACGATTTGGATTTAAGGATAGAGCAAGGCGACGACGAAATAGCCCAGCAGGCGTACTGATAGTATGTTGACGAAGCCGATGAGGAAGTCAACAACGCTATATCTTTGAAGACGAATTGGTATACGGATATCGTAAGGAAATTAAATACCACCGACGGGAGATATAAATAATGGAATTTTTCAAGATGGTAGGTTCGGGAAACGATTTTGTTGTAATAGATAACAGGAAAGGAATTATTTCAAGCAGAAAAGCAATAGCCTGTAAGTTATGTCCCAGGAAATTTGGAGTAGGTTCTGACGGACTTTTGCTTGTTGAAAATTCTAAAAAAGCGGATTTCCGTATGAGATTTTTCAATCCCGATGGAAGTGAAGCCAATATGTGTGGTAATGGATTAAGGTGTATTGTACGGTTTGTTTTTGAGAATATTTGCCACAAAAAAGAATTTACAGTTGAAACAAAAGCAGGTATCCTTGAAGGGTATGTTAAAAAAGAAAACAATATAAAAGTCCAGCTTAATATTTCAGGTAACGTCAAACTAAATATTAAAATTCCTGTTGGAAAAACAATCGTTACAGGACATTTTATCAATACTGGGGTACCACACGTAGTGATATTCACTGACAACATTGAAAAGATAGAGATTGAAAAAAACGGCCCCCTTATAAGGTACCATAAAATTTTTGCCCCAGAGGGAACCAATGTCAACTGGGTTCAGGTAATGGGCAACAACAGTCTAAAAATAAGGACATACGAAAGAGGAGTAGAAGGAGAGACGCTTTCCTGCGGAACAGGAAGTGTTGCAGGTGCTCTTATCAGCCGCAGTTTAGGCAAAACTGTTTCTCCTGTACGTGTGCTTGCCCGTTCTGGAGAAACATTACATGTTTACTTTGACCCCGAATTCAAGAAAATTTACCTTGAAGGAAAAACACTACTTGCTTTTAAGGGAGAATGGATAGGAACATAAGCACTACCAGGAAATACCCCGATATAATTTTTCTTTCGCTTGCCGGAATAATTACTGGAATCTTGCTTGCGTATAACGGTATTTCATTATCCTTCCTTATTTTATTACCGATTGTTCTCTCTTTCTGGGCTACTGTATTTAACAGGCGATTTTTGGTTTTCACTTTCTTTTTGCTTATATCCAGTCTGCAGACTTTCCAACAAACTGCAATTCCAGCAACCCACATCTCCAGAGCCACCATAGAAAAAATAAATGGATTGTCGGGAAAGGTTCTACGTTGTCGGGAAACATCCTTTGCCGTAAGGTATGTAATACTGGTCAATGAATACCATCTTAACGACAAAACAGTGCATAAAACTTCTGGCAAGGTTCGTCTCACTTCAGGAAATGCAAGGGTTTTCCCTGTAGGTAGTTTTATTTCTGCCAGAAATGTATCCCTGCAAGAAATCCCCCCGCCAAAGAATCCCGGAGAATCTGATTTCCGCCGTGAGATGTACAAACAGAGATGTTTTCTGGAAGGAAAGGCCGGGGACATTGTACTTCTTTATCCTTATACAAACAGGCTAACTTATATTTTTGGCAGTATAAGAAAAAGTTTGTCACGCCGACTCGACAAAAGCTTCTTGTATTTTCCTGAAGAAAGGGCGCTTCTGGAAACTATGACTATCGGCAGACAAGATATCCCTTATTTCCTTACAGAAAGAGGAAAACGAAGCGGTATTTACCACCTGCTTGTGGTTTCAGGGTTACATCTGACCTTTTTAGTTCTTTTTTTGAGAATACTCTTTATTCCTTTCCGTAACCTCAACAACAGATATCCAAAGTTCTTTCCATCAGTTAGTCTGTTGGTCCTATGGCTGTATGCAGGCATTACAGGTTTTAATATCCCTGTTGTCAGGGCGGTGCTTATGATGAGCTTCTTTTTTCTCGGAGAAATTTTAGAACAGGAAATAAACGGGTTTCAATCTATATCCTTTGCGGCAATTCTGGTGTTACTTCTCAATCCTTTAAACCTTTTTGATGTTTCTTTCCAGCTTTCTTTTGCTGCTACAGCTGGCATATTATTTTTTATAAAAAGGTACGGCATCACTGTCAAAAATAAATTTGGTACAGAACTCCTGGTAAGTCTTGGAGCGCAGGTGTCTGTTCTACCGCTTATTATGTACCACTTTGGCATGTTCTATCCGATAGGTTTTGTAAGTAATCTTGTATTCCCCACACTTGCAGGAATTATCCTGCTTTTTTTTCCTCTGTTTCTCGTCCTGCCTTTTTTGTTTATCCCATTGAGATTGCTGCTTTCCCTCTTTTTATACCTTGCCTGCCTTGTTGCGCAGGTATCTTATGGTATAAAAGTGGAACTCTCCCTGCTGTTAGCAATCCTTATGTATCTCTTTATATTTCTTTGTTTCAACAGGATGAAGATAAAAAAGAAGATTGCATCAATGTTTTTAGTTGTTCTTACCGCGTCATACTTTTTGCTTTTTCCTTATGTTGTAAAAAAACCTGCTGAAAAGCATCTATACCTGTTGTCTCTTAAGAAACCGGCTGTAATATTCATCAATGAACACCAGATGACTGCTTTCCTGTCAGATAGTTACCGCCGGCAAGAAACAGAAAATGTACTCATTCCTTTCCTACGAGAAAAGAAACCCGCAGAAGTTTCCCTCTTTTATACGGATATATCCTATAATCATATAGGGACATTCAATGCAATCAAGGGGCAGGTCAGGAACAAAAAGGTTTTTGAACACGAATCTGTAAAAAAATCCCTTTTTTATCCTTACTTATCCGTCTATTGTTATAATAACTCTGATGTACCTTTTGCTTTTTTAGATACAGGAGTTAAGATACCCATATCCGATTTACAGATAGAGATTTTAGGAGAAGAAAAGGGGAAATTATCTTATGCTATAACAAAAGAAAATAAAACTATTCTTATTGCTCCTTACATAGGCCAGGAGATTGCAGAAAAGATTAAAAACCGCAGATTCTATATTGCCTGTATATGGGATATGAAAACTACCGTGAAAGTTAAACGTTTACTTGAAAACCTGCAGTTCGATTATCTCATTCTGCCCAAAAAACTGAAAAAATTCCAGGTATTTGATTCCATAGATAAAACCTTTTACTTGAGCCAAAGCGCTGTGGTAGTGAATTTTTCTACCCATCCATGGACTGTGGGGTACTACAACCCTCCCATACCTTAAAACACAAATTTTTACTTAATGTCTCATTATAGTCTCATACACAGTTTTTTTTATCTCATCATTCGGGTCGTTATAGTAAAGATTCCACAGTCTGTTTTCAATTTCCTGTATATCTCTGGTTTTGAGCATTTCAAGAGACTTTTTTCTTATACCTAATGGCTCTTGTGTATTTTCGGCTATTTCTATCAGTTGTTTCTGGTAAGAGTGCGGAGCTGCAGATTCAATGTAAGAAAGAATCTTCTGTTTGATATCTTCATCCTGCTCTGAAAATTTTTTCACCAGGTATTCAATGTTTCCTTTATCCATCTTCATAAGGGTTTCCATTACTATATACTTGACATCCTTATCCGGACAATCAACAAGCGCAAGAAGTTTGTTTTTATCAAGGGTTCCCAGGCTCCATGCTGCAACCCTTTTTATATCAAGGTTCGGGTCCTCCTTGAGAATCTTTTCAAGTTCAGGGATTGCAGAAACAACGCCGGTTTGTCCAAGGGTATATATGGCGTATTTCTTTTCTTCAGTGTTTTTACTTTCAAGCTGTTTGAAGTATACAGATGGTCCTGATGAGCGGTGTTTTCGTGCAAACCAGACAGAAAACCTTATAATGGATAGGAGAATAATAGCAGTACACACAACTATAAAAATTTTTTTACGACCCTCAGTATTTTCCCAGATATCTTTAATTTTTGCTGTAAACATGTTTTTTGTCTTTCTTTAATTTTACCTTTTTAAAAAATTTTTCAACATCTTCTACAAATGTTACCATAAATTTCAACATCAAACAATTTTTTGTACAAGTTGGGGATATAGGTAACACATTAGTTTCCTGTCTTTGA
>CAZYYF010000120.1:0-4273 GCA_964650875.1 uncultured bacterium | reverse complement strand
AATTAAAATATAATGAAGACTGGCTTTTTTGGATAGATATTTTTAATAATGTAGACAAGGTTGTTTTTTGTGATAATAAGCTAGTAAAAATACGAACAAGAAAAGGAGGTCTTACTTCCAAAAAAGAGATACATGCAACAAATTATCTAAAGGTAATAAGAATAATTGAAGAAAAGTATTATAATAGATATAAGAAAACATTAAAATGCGCTTATATAAAATATTCAAATAACCTACGAGCTTTTAAATTATATAGAGAAAGTATTATTTATCTTTTTAAATCTTTTCCATCTACTAACTTTTTTTTAATATCTCCAATATATTTAATTAAATTAATTTTAACAATTACAAATATAGATAAATTAATTAAAAAGTTAATAATAAAAGAAAAAGATAGAAATGCAATATTTTTGCTTTTTTAGGACAAAATATGAAGATAGATGTAGCAATACAAAGCTATAAAAAACCTGAATTACTTTTATATACACTGCTTTCACTATATAAACATTCTTCAGAACATATTGATACCATATATATAAATGATGATTCTGGAGAAGATTCAGAAAGAATAGTTAAAATCTATCAAAGCGAACAATTTCTGCAATTATTTCGTGATTGGAAAATTAAAGTACGTAAAAACATACGAAGAACAGGTTGGTGGCAAGCATTAGTAAAAGATCAGATGCCAAAATACATATCACCATTTTATTTTATTTATCGCGCATCTATTTGTTTATTAAAAACTGGACATATTTTTACAAATCGCCATGATATAAGATATCAATGGGCATTTGATTTTACAAATAAAAAATATGTTTATGTTTTGCATGATGATGTAATTTTTAATAAAGATATTGTTGGTTTATACATTTATGAAGCTGAAAAAATGAAAAACCCAGGTATAATAGGAGATTTGGGACAGTGCTGGCGTTGCCCTCATTCTAATGGAAATAGTGCATGTTCTCCTGAAAAAATTATGAATGGTTATCGTCCTAGCAGAAACTGGCCCAAAACAAGTAATGCATATAATGGTAGTAGAAGAGCTTGTAGGATTAATGAATGGTCTGCTCTTATCGCTGTTGAAGCAATAAAATATATTGAACAAAAAGAGCATGTATTTTTTGGAAATTATGATGATTTTGGAGATGTGGGAGCATATTGGTTTGATATGTGTATAAAAAATAATTTTGATTTCTTAGATCCACTTCCAACTATTGAACAAAGGAGATCTTATTATACTCATGGATGGAGAGGTGTTTCAGGGCATTCAATATGGGTTAATCAAGGATCTGGAAAGAATGAATACAATAGAAATGAAATTATTAATGCCATATACAATGATTTTGGCATAAATTTTAATAATTTGGTTTAAAAATGAAAATTGATATTGATATTTTACTTGCAACTTACAATGGTTCTCATTATTTGGACAAACAGATTCAATCAATAATAGATCAGACTTATCCGTTTTGGAGGATAATAGCACGTGATGATGGTTCAACCGATGAAACAATCGAAATATTAAGAAAGTGGAAGAACATCCTTCATGAAAGGTTGGTCATATTAGATGAAGATTGTCCAAAAAATCTTGGTGTTATTGCTAATTTTGAAAAACTTTTAAAATATAGCACATCCAAATATATTGCTTTTTGTGACCAAGATGATTTTTGGTATAAAGACAAATTAGAAATATTTATAAATAATTTCATATTATTGGAAAAAAAATATGGTTTAAATTTGCCATATTTAGTTTTTAGTGATCTAGAAGTTACTGATAGCAAATTAGAACCTATAGCAGGTTCTCTTTGGAAATTGCAAAAAATTAATCCTTATATAGTAAATGATCCACGGAAACTAGCCTTATCAAATTGTGTAACTGGATGTGCAATGATGATAAATCAAAACGCTGCGAAAATAGCTGTTCCAATGTTAAATGCAATGATGCATGATTGGTGGATTGCACTTTGTGTTTCTAAAAATAATGGAAAATTTGGTATTATAAAAGAAAAAACTATTTCTTATCGACAACATTCATATAATGTTGTTGGTGCAAAAAAACAAGGCTTTTTAATTTGGTTAAAAAAAATAATATATTTATTAATTAAAAAGGATGATTTCAATAAATGTTTTTATCAAGCTAAAGCATTAAATATATATAATAATAAATATTACTTTTTTTTTGTAAAGTCATTTTCAATTATAAGAAGATTATTTAATTATGTATAAAGGTATTAAATTATGATTCTTAAACTTGTTATGAATCTATTTATAATATCATGTATTTTTGATCCAGCTGATAAAATATTTGGTTTAAAAACACTTCTTTATTTACTTTTATTTTTTATACTTTTTGTTATTTTATTTAGTAATAAGACGATTATTTTTGATAAAAGAGATATCTATTATTTATTAGTAATATACACTATATTAGCTATATCATATTTTATAGGTAAAGTTAGAAATATTAATTTTAATAATAATATAGCTTATGGGTATTTAAAATCATTTTTATTTCTTGGGCTTTTATTATTTATAAATATTGAGAGTAATATATTTAAAAAAATGTTATTAAATATATTAATGATATTATCGTATAGTATAATAATTATTTTTTTAATTAAATTATTATTCAACAATGAATATATAGAAAAGTTAACTTTATATTTAACTTTTGAAGTTGAAAGCGCAAAGATTGGGATAAGACAATATGGATCATATACTGTACCAATGATATATTTTAAGACATCACCTCTTATTATTTTTTCAATTGCACATTTTATAAAAAAACAAACAAATATTAATTTAATTATTTCTATACTATGTTTAATAGCTATGATCTTATCTGGAACAAGGGCAAATATAATTATTGGTTTTGCTTTTTTTTCTGTTTCATTTTTTATTATATATAAAAAATATAGAAAAGCTGCTATTATAATATTTACATTAATAATCATATTATTTTTTCCAAAAATATTAATTAATTTCTTTTCTGTTTCTGAATATTCAAATACTATAAAAATAAATCATATTTATGATTATATAAAATTATTTGATACTAAAACAATTTTATTTGGACAAGGTATAGGATCTGGTTTTATGTCTACTGCATTTCATGGTTTAACTTATAATACTGAACTAACATATTTTGAAATAATTAGAATATTTGGTTTACTATTGGGCACTATTTTAATTATATTCATTATTTTGCCAGGTATATTATTATATAAAAATGATATTATAAATAGTTTGGCATATTTTTCATATTTAATCATTGCTGGAACAAACCCATTACTGATTAGTTCAACTGGCATGATAGCAATTATTTATACAATATTATTAAATAAAGATATTATGTAAACTTCAATGAGTTGTGCACTTCAATCCAATCACCGAGATAAAAAAATAATTAATAAAAATGTTCATAAATAGGTAGCAACTTTATTGACAGAAAGCGAATTCGTCAAATATCCAATTAATTTAAGGTTTATAATATGAAATTAGCAGCTTCAATTGTTATCTATCATAACAACATAGAACAATTAAAACATATTATTAATTGTTTTATTAATATTCCGTTGGAAACAAAACTTTATATAATAGATAATTCTTCAGATGATAGTTTAAAAATTTTAAAAGATATTGATAAAAAAATAGAATATATTTTTAATAATAAAAATCTTGGCTATGGAAAGGCGCATAACATAGCATTACGAAAGAGCATCGAAAATGATGTTACATATCATTTAATTTTAAATCCTGATATATCATTTAATCCAAATGAAATAAATGAGTTAATTGATTATATGGATAATCATCATGATGTTGGACAACTTATGCCAAAAGTTACATATCCAGATGGTCAACCACAATATCTTTGTAAATTATTACCTACACCATATGATTTAATTGTAAGGAGATTTATACCTACAAAAAAATTATTTAAGAATAGTAAATATGAATTAAGATTTTTTGGATATAATAAAATAATTAATGTTCCATTTTTATCAGGTTGTTTTATGTTATTACGAGTTAATGCATTAAAAGAAGTTGGATTATTTGATGAAAGATACTTTATGTATGCAGAAGATTTAGATTTTTCAAGAAGAATGCATTCAAAATATAAAACTATTTTTTATCCATATATTACTATTATTCATGATCATGCTAGAGAATCATATAAAAATAAGAAAATGCTTATAATTCATATTAAAAATATCATAAAATATTTTAATAAATGGGGCTGGTTTTTTGATAAGGAACGGAAATTGATTAA
>CAZYYF010000119.1:0-4351 GCA_964650875.1 uncultured bacterium | reverse complement strand
GATATTGTAGTGAAAAGGAATATTCCTATAAAGGTAGATATGACCCAGACCAATGTGGTATCTTTGAGCTTAAACAATAAGGATCTTCCTATAAATATTGCAGGGAACACCCTTGAAACATAGATTAATGAAAGGAAGAAAGATGTTACAATCAAACCCAACGGTGCACCTATAATAGTTATAAATATTATAGGGATGGCTATCAATGTTGGAATTATAAGGAGCAACCCACTTATAAAACATTTGAGAAACTTGTGTCCTGATAGATAAGTAGTGTGCTTGAAAAGATTTGGAAAAAACCCGAGCATTGTCAGAACCGGGAATAAAAGGGAGAAAAAGAGGTAAAGTTTTTTGAATTTTGCAAGAGGGGCTTTCCCTTTAATCCTTTCAGTAAAAGGTTTATTCCAGACAATATTTCCTTTTACCGTAAGCGCTGACAGGTCTTTTTTTACAGGTGTATTATATGTGAGGTCTCCGTTTATTATGGTATCTTGCCCAAAAACTATATTATTTCCGTATATAACAATATCATTATATGTCCCACTAATAAAAATATCTTTTCCCCAGAGGATTGTTTTACCGCCTATATTACCTTTTATTTCTATGTTTTCCGCGCTTGCTTTCAGATTTCCTTTTAGCATATAGGTATCCATCTGTATGTTTTTCCCGAAAGCTGTCAGGTTGTCTTCTATGGTACCATCTGCCTTTATATTATTTCCTATAAGAATAAGCCCTTTGTTGGCTTTTCCAGAGAAGTTGACTCTCATTGCTACTGCGATAAAATATTGTTCTATCTCAGTGTTGGCGATGATTTTTCTACCGATACCTATGAATTCTTTCTTAAGGGTGTTTTGTATGCAAATTTCGTCGGCTATCGCCAGAATTTCCTCGTATGCCGGCTGTTCAATATAAACTTTATCACATATAAATATTCTTGATTCTGCGGTATAGACACAGCATAGCAAAGCCCCTACAAATGAGATTAAAAAGATATGTTTTTTCATTTTTATATTTTTTTCTGCAAAGCTATCTCGTCACACCGCGGAAATTTTGGACAGTTGATACAATCGATCCATACCTTGTGTGGTAGTTTAGATTTTGATATTTTTTCAAAGCCCATTTTTTCAAAAAAACCAGACACATATGTGAGCACAAAAACCTTTTTTAAGTCCAATCTCTTTGCCTCTGCAAGCAGTTCATTGATTAGAACCCTTCCATATCCCTTGTTTTTTTGTGAGCGAGCGATAGCCACTGACCTTATCTCTCCAAGGTCTTTCCAGACGATTTTCAAGGCTCCACATCCTATCACCTGCCCATTTTTTTCAATTACTGAAAAGTTTCTGAGTTTCTCATATATCTGGTTTATTGATATAGGCAACATTACACTTTCTTCCGCATAGGAGTTTACCAACTTTTTTATGCAATTTGAGTCTGTTATCCTTGCTTTTCTTATGGTTATTTCTTCTTTCTCCATTTTCTATTCCTTTTATGTCAACTTTTACGAGTTTATGAATACTTTCCTTGCGGACATACTTAATTTACCTTCCGCTATCAGCCTTATAGTTAAAGGGTATATCAGATGTTCTTTTTCCTGTATTCTCTTATGCAGGGTCTCTGGGGTATCATCTTTTAACACAGGAACTACTGCCTGCATTATAATAGGACCCGCATCTATCTTGTATTCTACAAAATGGGTTGTACATCCTGTAAATTTTACCCCATAATCAAGTGCCTGTTTCCAGCTTTCAAGTCCCGGGAATGCAGGCAACAACGATGGATGTATATTAACAATTCTGTTGTTGAAAGCTTCTATAAAATATTTTTTAAGGACCCTCATAAAACCTGCTAAACATACAAGGTTAACCTTATGTTGTCTCAAAATTTCTACTATGTATCTTTCAGATTTCGGCTCAAGGAATGTTTTGTACCTGCCTGGGTTTACATACAGTTTTTTTATCCCTTGTGTTTCTGCTCTTTTGAGGGCAAAAGCCTGCTGGTTGTCACTGATCACAATACCTATGTTTATGGAAAGGTTGTTCTCTTTGATATAGTCTATTATGGCTTGAAGGTTGCTGCCTTGACCCGACGCAAGAATTCCTATCGTAAACATTTTTTCAGCTCCTGAACTTCCTTTAAAATTGTTTTAAGGAAATCTCTGTTGGCTTTTTGTATTTGTTTTGGGCTTTCCTGTCTCATTTGTTTTTTTGCTCCTCTGATAGTGTAACCTTTTTCATAAATAAGAAACTTTATCTGTCTGATGTTTGCGATATCCTTTTCTCTATAGACCCTATTGCCATTTCTATCTCTTAAAGGTTTTATGCAAGAAAACTCTTTTTCCCAGTATCTCAAGATGTGGCAGGGCACTTCAATTTTTTTACTCACATCCCCTATGTAAGAGAATTTCTGTTTATCCATCACTCTTCTTTAAGTTTTCTACCCATAAGTTTTGTGATTTCATCAAACGGACTTTTATTCCTATAGATAATATTGTAGAGAGATTCGGTTATGGGCATTGTAATAGTATTTTTTTTCTGTAAGGTATAAAAAGCCTTTGTTGCGGGAATGCCTTCTATCACGGTTCTGTTGTTTTTGAGGTATTCATCTTTTCCTATTGTTATAATCGCTTCGCCAAAAGACCTGTTTCTGCTGTCAGGGCTGAATGATGTTGTAATAAGGTCTCCGATACCAGAGAGACCCCTGAATGTTTTTTCTTTTGCTCCAAGTACTAACCCTGCATTTATCATTTCGTTTAAACCTCTTGTGAGATAAGAAGATTTTGTGTTTATTCCAAGATTCATCCCATCAATAATGCCTGCTCCTATAGCCAGGACATTCTTGAATGAACCTCCGATTTCCACACCTGTTATGTCTCTGGTGGTATAAATACGGAAGATCTTGCAGTCAAACATTTTCTGAAAAGTATCTGCAAGTTTTCTGCTGGTGGTTGCTATCACAGCAGCAGAAGGTTTACATAAAGCAACTTCTTTTGCTATTGTGGGTCCGGACAGTACACCAAAAGCGGTTTTTTCTCCAAGTTCTTCGGATAAAATCTCTGACATCCTTTTGCCAGATTTTATCTCAAGTCCTTTGGTTGCGATACACAATGGCTGGCCTTTATAATAAGGTTTAAGTTTTCTCACTGCTTCTCTAAAAAAAACTGACCTAACAACCAGTATTAAAAACTCGGAATTATTAGATGTTTGCTTTATTGACTGTGTGATAAGCACTGAATCAGGTATTTTGAAACCCGGAAAATAGATGATGTTTTCTCTCTTATGACACAGGAGACAATAGGTTTCTTGCAGTGGTTCCCACAGAGTTACTGTATTACCTGTTTTTTCAAGTAATATCGCCAGAGTGATGCCCCAACTTCCTGCTCCAAGAATGCCTATTTTTTTTCCCATGGCAGTCTTATGCTGTTTTCTTTCTTCTGAAGAACTCTTTTTATGTTTTCTCTGTGGCTATATAGAATAAGTCCAAAAATTATTATGCCTGTTGAAGTATACACAGGGTCTTTATAACATATATGGAGAAAAAAAGGAAGAGCAAGTGATGCACACAGAGAACCTACTGAAATGTAGTGGGTTGTTATTACCATTGCTATCCATACTATAAAAGAAAAGAAAGCCGCCAGAGGAAATAAACCTATGATAACACCAAAGCTGGTAGATACTCCTTTACCTCCTTTCCCTTTAAGAAAACACGAAAAGTTATGCCCAATTACACAAGCAATACCAATACATATAAGGAATAAAGATGAGAAATGAAAATAACTTTTAGCTATAAATACGGGTAAAAACCCTTTTAATATGTCCAGCACAAGCACAGATAACGCAAGAAAACCTCCAGCCACTCTGTAAACATTTGTTGCCCCTATGTTTCTGCTGCCATAGTTTCTGATATCTTTTTTTATAAAGACCCTGCATAAGATATATCCCCACGGAATACTTCCACACAGATAGCCGGCGATTATAAAGAGAATTTTTATCACTGTTTTATAGACCCAACAGTTCTTTTACCTTATCTACTGCGGATGCAGCATCAGGCGCATAACCGTCTGCTCCTATCTCATCCGCAAAACTTTGAGTTATAGGAGCACCTCCGATAATAATTTTTACATTGTCTCTTATACCTTCTTCCTTCAACTTATTTATCACGTCTTTCATCGCGACCATTGTGGTGGTTAACAGAGCAGACAGCCCTATCAGGTTTATTCCACTTTTGACCGCTTCTACGAACTTTGAAGCATCTACATCTATACCTAGGTCTTCAACTGCAAAACCTGCCCCTTTCCACATCATTACAACGAGGTTTTTACCGATATCGTGTAAATCTCCTTTCACTGTGCCTA
>CAZYYF010000118.1:0-4375 GCA_964650875.1 uncultured bacterium | reverse complement strand
AAGAAGGAGAAACATCACAGATTATAACACATCCCCAGCACCCTTATACCAAAACACTACTTAGCAAGGTATAATAAACATACCTATACCTATTATACCCTACCTTTTTTGTTGTCAAGTTGAAACTTTTATCTTATTGTATCCCTGACACAGAAGGTAAAGGAAACAGGTTGACTAGGAACTTACGGTTTTTTTTATTAGGAACAGCGAGGGTATGAGGCTTCAATCACAGAATGTATTCCGCCTCTTGGACGGAATTCACCCTTGACCTTTGCCCACTTGGGTTTGATTGCACAAACAATATCATCAAGAATCCTATTAACAGCATTTTCATAAAATATACCAAGGTTCCTGTAGGACTGTATGTATATTTTAAAAGATTTCAGCTCTATAACAAAGGTATCGGGTTGGTATTCTACCGTAATGGTACCGAAATCAGGCTGGCCAGTTTTAGGACACAGGGAAGTATATTCAGGGATTACTATGGTTATTTTGTACCCCTGGAACTGGTTTTCAAAAGAAAGGATTTCTGGGAGGCTGTCTTTAAGACCCTTTTTCTCAACTCTTTCATCTGTTATCTTCATTGTAAGATATGTAGAAATTATCAAACTGCCCGGTATATGGTTCTTCTTTCTTTTCAAGTTTTTCAATATGCCTGCTGAGTGTCCCACTGGTAAGGGAAGAAATAAATAATTCAATCTTTTCGTTTTCTCCCTCGGCTATAATTTCTACCCTGCCATCCGGCAGGTTTTTAACCCACCCATAGACCTTTGCCATCATAGCCTTTTGACACGTATAGTACCTGAAACCAACACCCTGAACCCATCCGGTTATATATATATGAACCCTTTTCATCTTTTTATTTTCTGTGATGCAACATACGTTGTAGGTGGGAAAACATCAGGAGACCCCGCCAATGGCGGGGTCTCCTTCTCACCCTTAATATTCAGGGTAAGGGGGTGGGGTTGGTGTCTTATCTTTCTTTTCTGGTATTTCCGTGATAATAGTTTCTGTGGTAAGAAGCAGGGCCGCTATGCTTGAAGCATTCTCAAGGGCTGTTCTTACAACCTTTGTAGGATCAACAATACCTGCCTTCACCAAGTCTTCATAACCATCTTTCTCAGCATTAAAACCAAAAGCCTCTTCCTCGGATTCTTTAACTTTCTGAACCACAACTGCACCATCAAGTCCAGAATTTTCTCCTATCTGTCTAAGAGGAGATTCCAAAGCTTTTGATACAATCTGTGCGCCTGTTTTTTCGTCAGGATCTTCAAATTTTAGATTGGCAATCTTACCCTGACACCTCAAAAGCGCGACTCCGCCACCAGGAACGATACCTTCTTCCACTGCTGCTCTAGTAGCGCTAAGCGCATCTTCTACCCTTGCTTTTCTTTCTTTCATGTCTGTTTCAGTAGGAGCCCCTACATTTATTACTGCAACTCCACCTGAAAGTTTCGCAAGCCTTTCTTGAAGCTTTTCCTTATCATAATCAGATGTTGTTTTTTCTATCTCGTTTTTTATCTGCGCGATTCTGCCCTTCAGGTTTGCCTGACTACCCTCTCCTTCAACAATCGTCGTGTTTTCTTTATCCACGATGATTCTCTTGGCTTTCCCCAACATGCTAAGGTCAATGTTTTCAAGCTTCAAACCAAGTTCTTCCATGATAGCCTGGCCCCCGGTAAGGATAGCAATGTCTTCCAACATGGCTTTCCTTCTGTCTCCAAAACCCGGAGCCTTCACTGCGCAACAGGAAAAAGTACCTCTTATTTATTTACTACAAGTGTCGCCAGCGCTTCACCCTCAATCTCTTCCGCTATAATCAACAAAGGCTTGCCTGCCTGCGCAACCTTTTCCAGCAGGGGAAGCAAATCTTTTATTGCAGAAATCTTTTTATCATGTATGAGAATGTAAGCATTTTCCAGAACACATTCCATTCTCTCTGTATCTGTGACAAAATAGGGCGACAGGTAACCTCTGTCAAACTGCATACCTTCAACAACCTTGAGTTCAGTTTCCGTACCTTTGGCTTCTTCCACAGTAATAACGCCTTCTTTTCCTACCTTTTCCATCGCATCAGCAATGATATGTCCTATTTCTGTATCATTTGCTGCTGCAATAGTTGCAACCTGCTGGATTTCATTTTTGTCTTTTATTGTTTTACTCATTGATTTAAGATTATCAACAACAGCTTTCACTGCCTTCTCAATTCCTCTTCTGAGATGAACAGGATTTGCTCCAGCAGCAACATTTTTAAAACCTTCTCTTGCTATTGCCAGCGCAAGAATAGAAGCAGAGGTAGTTCCATCTCCTGCGACATCGTTTGTCTTAGAAGCCACTTCTCTCAGCAACTGGGCTCCAAGGTTGATATTCGGGTCTTCCAGTTCTATTTCTTTTGCTATTGTAACTCCATCATTTATAACCGTGGGGGACCCAAACTTCTTTTCCAGAACAGCACATCTGCCTTTGGGACCCAGGGTAGGCCTCAATGTATCAGCCATAATCTCCATTCCTTCCAGAATCTTTCTACGTGCTTCTTCTCCAAGCAGTATCTGTTTTCCCATAGTTTACCTCCCTTATTTTTCATCGACAATTGCAAGTACGTCCTCTTCCCTCAAAATCATATACTCAACGCCATCTATTGTTACTTCCGTACCTGCGTATTTTCCATACAGAATTTTGTCCCCTATCTTCACTTCCATAGGTATTAGTTTACCATTTTCATCAGTTTTGCCTTTTCCTACTGCAACTACCTTGCCTTCCTGCGGTTTCTCTTTGGCAGTATCAGGAAGAATAATTCCCCCTTTTGTTTTTTCTACTGCTTCCAAAGGTTCCACAACAAGCTTATCTCCAAGCGGTCTTATCTTCAACTTTCCCATATTTACCTCCTTTTATAGAACATTTTTTTGAGTTTTTGATTTTTAAACAAGATAAAAAAAGAAATAGTTTGACAGTCAGACTTCCGTTTTCTTTTTCTTCAGATTATAAATTATACCTCCAAAAAATAATCTGTCAAGAGTAAGCAATAAATAATTGATTATCCTTCTCGTAAACAACTGTCAGTCGTCTCCAAAAAGCCATGTAGAAAGGTACCTTTCTCCTGTATCTGGAAGAATTACTACCATAGTTTTGCCTTTGTGTTCTATTCGTCTACCAACCTGCATAGCAGCCCATAAGGCAGCCCCACTTGAAATTCCTGCAAGAATACCTTCTTTTTTTGCAAGCAGGCGCGTTGTTTGGCACGCATCCTGGTCTCTTACACGTACAACCTCATCTATAATATCCCTGTTCAGAATATCCGGAACAAACCCTGCCCCGATACCCTGAATCTTATGAACACCAGGTTTTCCGCCTGACAAAACAGCACAACTGTCAGGTTCTACGGCTATGGATTGAACAGAAGGTTTCCTGCTTTTTATGAGCTCAGAAATGCCTGTAAGGCTACCCCCTGTTCCTACGCCTGCAACAAGTATATCTATCTTGCCCTCAGTATCATTCCATATTTCTTCAGCCGTGGTTCTACGATGTACTTCAGGATTTACAGGATTACTGAACTGTTGAAGAATAATACTACCCGGAATCTTTTGTGCCAGAAGTTCCGCCTGTTCTATCGCACCTTTCATGCCTTTTGCCCCTTGTGTTAAAACAACCTCAGCGCCCAGAAACTCCATAAGTTTTATTCTTTCAATAGACATTGTATCCGGCATGGTAATAATCAGCCTGTATCCTTTAACTGCGGCAACAAAAGCCAGTCCCACCCCCGTATTACCACTGGTAGGCTCAATAATAACACCCCCTTTTTTAAGTTTCCCTTTCTTTTCAGCGTCCTCAATCATTGCCAGGCCAAGCCTATCTTTAATAGAACCTAGGGGATTAAAAGACTCTATCTTACCCAATATCACTGCATCTATCCCGGCAGATACACGCGATAATCTGACCAGTGGGGTGTTACCTATTGTCTGTGTAATATCATCAAATATTTTCCCCATAGATCTCTGTACCCTCCTTTGCTATGTCCGAAAATATCCAAACGCATTCGTAGTCAATTTCTTTGAGTTCGGCTAAATTTTTGTCCATTATTGCAGAAGCCATTCTGCGATAAAGCCTATGACTGGAGAAAGAAAAGAAGAATCCACCTGGCTTCAAAAACTCTAAAAATTTCTTTCTTCCCTCTTTGTTAAAATTTTTAACAAAATTTGCATCTGCTAATTTCCCAACCCTGCCTTTCTCGCTATAAACCCATGGGGTCCTATCAGACCTATGACATTTTTGACATTGAGAATAATATTGCCAGCAACCAACGCTTTATTTGGAGCCATATGCACTTTTTGTAAAACTGTTTTTGTGCCAGACCAGTGAAAATGAGGTTTATCTTCTT
>CAZYYF010000117.1:0-4377 GCA_964650875.1 uncultured bacterium | reverse complement strand
ACACAGAACAATGTATAAAGTATAGAGCCAATGTTGGCAGAAGAAAATTAAAACGGAGGTGAGTATTATGAAAAGCAGATTTGTAGAGAAAATAGTAGTTTGTAGTATCATAATTGGGGCTTTGTTGGGAACGACAACTCCTATCCAGGTAGGGGCAGCAGAACAGGCAACAGTAAAAGTAGGTACAAAGTCTTACACTGTAACTGAACAACAAATCAACACAATAAAATCTCAACCTGGGATAGAATTTTCCAAGGAGTTGCCCAAAAAACTGCCGGCTTCTCACATTGCAGTTGCAGTACCTGAACAACTTGGTGGAGGCTATCTCATAGGTAGTAAGGAGGTTATTGCGGCAGCGTTTAACACTGCTGGTGTTACCGTCGGGCTGACTGCTGCTGCCATTATAACTGAAGCTCAAATAGTTGCTGGGGTTGCTGTTGTGACATTAGCAGGAGTATTAGTTGCTGCTACATCAGATTCTACGACTACCCATACCCACAGGCATTTTGGATTTGGGTCTCGGTAACTTTAATAATGCGGGAATTCCCCGCCTGTAAGGGTATGAATATCTACTTTTCCCTCATTTGAGGGACATCAGAATATGATATAGGAAAAAGGGGGTTGTTCTCCAGGACGTGATTGCCAGCGTCTTGTCCCGGGCAACCCCTCCTGTATTTGCACTAATGTAGTTAACTGATAAGGGTTGACAAGCCAAAATGTTAGACGAAAAAATAGATAGTGGTAATAACAGGTTGGGATAAAAGTTGCGACAGAGTAAAAAAGTAAATTATTTCAGTCAACCCTTCATTTTTTCCTCTTCTATTAAAGGGCAGGAGCAACAGCATTGAATCTAATACATTCTACCAGGATGATACCGCAAAAATGGAACCAGCGATAAAGTCCTTTTTTTTTATATGGATCTTGTTTCCAGTTTCCCTTTTTAGTGGTTCAACTTACTGGGGGGCTACGGGTATTATAAGAATACCTACTGCCAGGGTAATAGAAGACGGTGACCTACGTTTTACTTTCTCTCACAGTTATCCTTACAGGAATTATGGTGCTACCTTTGGATTCCTTCCTTTCCTTGAGTTAAACGGAAGAATTACTGAATTCCGAAACCAGAAGATGGAGAATGAGGTATGGGAAGGTTATGGATATAACAAAGATAAAGCGGCTGATTTCAAACTACTTCTTTTGAAAGAAGGAAAACTATTACCCGCAGTTTCCATAGGTGTGCAGGACATCCAGGGCACACAGCGGTTTTTTAGTGAATATGTAGTTGCAAGCAAGAGCATAGGCAAATTTGACTTTACTGCAGGCTATGGCGGCAATCTTTTTGGAGATATTTTCAGGGACGAAAATACAGACGTAAGAGAACTTGACGGGTTTTTCAGCGGTGTTGAATGGAAAATAAAAGATAACTTCTCGTTACTATTTGAATATGACCCTACAACAAGGTTAGTTGGAGACACCAACGAGATATCCTCCAACTACAACTATGGTATACGGTGGCAGCCTAATCAATGGGTCTCTGTAGGATATTCTTACCAGCGAGGAGATACACACAGTTTTCTTATAACTTTTACCTATCCATTCGGTAAGATTCTTGCGCCACAAAAACCTGATGAACCCTTTTATGGTCCAGTAGACTGGACACCATTACAACAAACACTTGCCATAAAACCTCTTTCTGAAACTTTGCAGGGCATACAAAACTACATTGTGGAAGCAGGATTTAAAGATGTAGAGGTGGCATTTTCCGGTGATATGAAGAGCCTGTATATAGACTTTGAAAACAAGCGATACCTCTCACACAATAAGGCAGCAGGTCGTATCTTACGGATTGCTGTTGCCCGAGCGCCTTCTGATGTGGCATATATCTACCTTACTTTGAGGCAACAAGGTATAGCAATGGTTGAGCTCAAGGTTCCCAGAGCAGACTATATTGATTATCTCAATGGTATCATTGACGACAAAGAAATATTGTCAAAAATAGTTATCAGCAGTCGGATATCAGAAAAAGATATATGGTGGGATATGAAAAATACCAGCCCGGAAAAGAGAGATATTGCTTTTGAGAGTAAATTTGTGCCGATTAAACTGGATACTTTTTTAAATGACCCTACAGGATTTTTCCACTTTCGGGTAGGACCTGGATTATTTCTTCATGCATATCCAGCCAAAGGTTTAATCGTTGAAAGTTATATAAAATTTCCTTTCTACAGTGATGTGGAGACAAACCAACCGCCTATCTCAGATTCACCTGTGAGAAGTGACATCTATGAATATCTTGATAACACAGGTATCTCCATTGAAAACCTGATGGTCAACCAGTTTTTACAACTTGGACCCAATAAATATCTCAAATTAGGTGGTGGTTTTATGGAGGTTCAGTATGCAGGACTCACGGCTGAATGTTTAAAAATCTTAAAACACGGCCGGTTTGCTTTTGGACCTGAGGTTATCTGGGCAAAAAAGAGAGACCCTGATAATACCTTTGGTTTACAGGGAGAGGTTGTTTTTAGCCCGTTCTGGAACCTTTATGTATATGTTCCTGAACTTAATACCACACTAAGCGCAAAACTCGGGAGATTTCTTGCAGGAGATGAGGGTGTAAGAATGGAGGTCAGCCGGGAAGTCAGAGGTGGCAGAATATTTTTATGGTACACAAAAACAGATACAAGCGATTTTACTGGAGAAAACAGAAACTACTGTGACAAAGGTGTGGGGTTTGCCATTCCTATAAGGGTATTTGAAAAATCTGATAGACAGGGCCACTACTCTATGGCTCTTTCGCCCTGGTCCAGAGATACAGGTCAGACAGTAAATCAGCCATACAGTTTATTTGATTTTGTAAGGCAGTTTACTCCTATATACATCCAGAACCATTGGCAAGAAATTACAGAATAGGGTATAATAATTTTATTTTACATATTTCCCGCGGGATATCCTTTTGAGCCCATGCGCTACCCGAGGGTCATTCTGAAATGGGAAAAATAGAAAACACAAAAAGAACAGGAATATTTACATTCTTACAAAGGAGTATAAGTACTATGAAACATCCATTTTTCTTTATTTGTGCTTCTGCTATAGTTTTTATTGGAAACACTGTTTTTGCTCAAGTTGAAGTAGGACAGACACCTATAGAAATACCTATGGTACAACCTGAAACGCCTCCTGTTCCCCCTGTGGTGGAGGTGCCTGAAATAGACTTCACGAAACCAGAAGTAGTTAAAGAGATTGATGAAACAAAAGCTCTGGAGGAGAAACCTGTAGTTACTCAGGAGATAAAGGCAGGAGAAGCCGACGACCTTTCCCATTTCCAGCAGTACCTTATGCGCAAGATGTCTCTGTCTATTTCCCGCCGTGTGAGCCATTTCGGATACAATTTTTTCAGCCAAAGACCTGAAAGTTTTACTCCTGTTGTCAGTCTACCGGTAACTGCAGGATATGTTATAGGCCCTGGGGATGAAATCCGTATTAATGTATGGGGGATGTTAGAAGGCAGATGGAACCTTGTGGTAGACAGAGATGGTAACATAGATATTCCGACAGTAGGTGTTGTGAGTGTAGCGGGTCTGACATATGAAAACCTGGAAAACTTCCTGAAAAAAGAGCTCTCTAAACATTATAAAGAATTCCAACTAAACGTCAGTATGGGCAGGTTAAGGACAATTCCTGTATATCTTGTAGGGAATGTCAGAAAACCAGGAAACTACACTGTATCATCGTTATCAACACTTGTAAACGCGCTTTTTGTATCTGGTGGCCCAACAACCTCAGGCACTATGCGGGACATCCATCTCAAAAGGAACGGAACAACCATTGTAAGATTTGATATGTATGACTTCCTTTTAAAAGGAGACAAGACAAAAGATGTGCGGATACAGCCTGAAGATGTGATATTCATACCGCCAGCAGGACCTATGGCAGCCATTGTCGGACAGGTTGTCAATCCTGCTATCTATGAATTAAAGGGGCCTACCACCTTAACTGCTCTTATAGAAATGGCAGGAGGAATAGTTGCCACAGGATATACAAAAAGGATACAGGTTGAACGTATCTTCCAGAAAGAAACAAAGATCATCCTTGATAAGGACTTTGATGAACTTTCAGACAAAGAAGACATAAACCTTGCTGATGGAGATATTGTAATGGTATATCCTATATCCGATATTATTATTAATGCAGTGACACTCACAGGCAATGTAGTAAGGCCTGGTCAGTATCAGTGGAAAGAAGGTATGCGGGTAAGTGATATTATAAAAGACACCCAGGCGCTTTTGCCTGAAACAAACTTTGACTATGCCCTCATAGAAAGGCTTCAACCACCTACAATGAATAGACAACTGCTGTTTTTCAACCTTGGCAAGGCTA
>CAZYYF010000116.1:0-4381 GCA_964650875.1 uncultured bacterium | reverse complement strand
TGCTAAAAGCCGCCGGTAGGGCTAAAAGTATAAAAGAAGGGCTTGAGATTTGTTCGGAAATACTTTCCAATGGCACTGCGTACAACAGGTTTGTCGCCCTGTTAGAATCAGTCGCAAAACTCAATGGGTGAATAAAGATGGTTCTGAAAAAAATACTGAAAGCAAAAAAGGGATATATAGAGGAAAGGAAAAAAAAGGCTGATACAAAAACATTAGAAACGGCTTTTTCACATAATATTATCAGTCAGAAGAATATTATAGATACGCAGGATTTTTCTGTAATAGCAGAGATTAAACGTTCATCTCCCTCAGCAGGGAACATAAGACAAGATATAGACATAGGGCAAACCGCTGCTGACTATCAGAACAACGGAGCTGCGGGTATTTCAGTACTTACATGCGAACCTTTCTTCAACGGTTGCATAGAAGACCTAAAAAACACAAGAAAAGCCGTATGTATTCCTATCCTTATGAAGGATTTTATCATAGATATCTGGCAGATTTATGAAGGCCGTCTTTACGGGGCTGATATTGTGATTTTAATTATGAGGATACTTAACGACGAAGATTTTATCAGACTTGTCCAGTATGCAGAATCTCTTCATCTCGAAACCCTGATAGAGGTGCATTCAAAAAAAGAGATAGAAAGAGCTTTGAAACTTGTGAAAAACTGGGATGACAAGATTCTTGGAATCAATAACCGTAACCTTGAAACCCTTACAACAGATTTGAAAACAACAGCAGACTTGATAAAATTTGTTGAAGGTTGTAAAATAACTGTTATAAGTGAAAGCGGTATCAGGACAGCAGAAGATGTTTTGCGGATAAGAGAAACCGGGGTAAAGGGAATTCTTGTAGGGGAATCTCTTTTAAAGGCAGGTTCTCCCGGAGATAACCTGAAAAAACTGATTTCTTGAAAAATGCCACATGGTGAAAATAAAGATATGTGGGTTTACCAGAAGGCAGGATATAGAGGATGCTGTGGAACTGGGCATTAATATTGTTGGAATAAACTTTTTCTCACCAAGCCCCAGGTTTGTATCTCCAGAACAAGCGAAAAAGCTGATTGAAGGATTACCGTCAGATGTCCTTAAAGTCGGTGTTTTTGTCAATCCTGACGAGAAGTTTCTTTTGGAAACATCAAAGGTTCTTAAACTTGATGGTATCCAATTTCACGGCAATGAACCTCCCTGTCTGGTAAAAAACATCAAAGAGAAATTTTCAGGAGAAAAGTTCATAATAAAAGCAGTAAGAGTCAGAAATGATAGATTTATACAAGCAATGCAGATATATCAGCCAGACTATTTTCTTCTTGATTCTTATGATACGACATTATTTGGAGGTACCGGCAGACAGATGGATTATGAATACCTAAATAGCGTCAACCTGCCGTGGGCCAGGATATTTCTTGCTGGTGGTATAACACCTGATAGTATAAAAGAGGTCCTTTGCAGGTTCAATCCTTACGGCATAGATGTTGCATCAGGAGTGGAAATAACACCCGGGATAAAAGACCGGGATAAAATAGCGCTTCTTATGAAAAACATAAGGAAATTTTATGATATTACCTGATAGATATGGGAAATTTGGGGAATTTGGAGGTATGTTTGCACCTGAGACACTTATGCCCATCATAGAACAGCTGGATAAAAGCTATACGTCTATATCAAAGGACAAAAGATTCAGGAAAAAATTAGCCTCGCTTCTTACAGATTATGCGGGGCGTCCTACTCCTGTATATCTGGCAGAAAAACTAAGCGAGATTGTTGGATGCAAGACATATCTTAAAAGAGAAGACCTCGCTTTCACAGGAGCGCATAAGATAAACAACACGCTTGGACAGGTACTACTTGCAAAAACTATGGGCAAAAAAAGGGTGATAGCTGAAACAGGAGCAGGACAGCACGGAGTTGCAACTGCAACTGTTGCTGCACTGATGGATATGGAATGTGTTGTCTATATGGGCGAGGTTGATTGCGAGAGACAAAAGATAAATGTTTACAGGATGAAACTGCTTGGAGCAAAGGTAGTTCCTGTAACATCAGGAAGCAAGACTCTAAAAGATGCCATAAATGAAGCCATAAGAGACTGGATAACAAATTTTAGGGATACACATTATGTCATAGGTTCAGTTGTAGGGTTTCATCCTTATCCCCGTATGGTAAGAGATTTCCAGTCTGTCATAGGACAGGAAACAAAAAGAGATATCCTGAAAAAAGAAAAAAGGTTACCTGATTACCTTGTTGCCTGTGTAGGAGGTGGAAGCAACAGTCTGGGACTTTTTTATCCTTTTTATAGCAACAGGAAGGTAAAGTTTATAGGAGTTGAGGCAGGCGGAGAAGGGATTAATACTACCCGACATTCAGCGGCTCTCATCAAAGGCACAAGAGGTATCCTACATGGAAGTTTTTCTTACATTCTCGAGGATAAATACGGACAGATTATGCCTACTCATTCAGTATCAGCAGGATTGGACTATCCAGGAGTGGGGCCCGAGCATGCCTTCTACAAAGAAACAAAAAGGGCAGAATATGTATATGCAACTGACATAGATGCACTAAAAGGATTTCACCTGCTGTCTGAGGTTGAAGGGATCATACCTGCATTAGAATCTTCTCACGCAGTAGGCTGGGTTGTTAAAAATAACAAACGGTTTACCAATAAAGATATTATTGTGATCTGTCTTTCTGGTAGGGGAGATAAGGATATAATGGAGGTTGCCCGAATAGAGGGCTCTTTGTGAAATAGGCCAGCAGGCATACTGATAGTATGTTGACGAAGGAGATGAGGAAGTCAACGAGGCTATATCTTTGAAGACGAATTGGTATGAGAATATCAAACGCAGTATTGTGCTGATGCGATACAGATAGCAGATACAAAAACACCGGATAAAGAGATGAATAAAATAGATGAACAATTTCATAATTTGAAGGTAAAAGGTGAAAAAGCCCTTATCCCTTTTTTCACAGCAGGTTTTCCTTCTGCCAGCAAAACAGTTGAAATGGTCAGGATGGCGGAAAAATCAGGCGCGGATCTGGTTGAACTTGGTATACCTTTTTCTGACCCGATAGCAGATGGCCCTGTTATACAATATACATCTTTTAAGGCTATTGAAGCAGGTATGAATACTGACAGAGTTTTTGGGATATGCGGTGATCTTCAGAAGACTGTAAGTATTCCCTACCTTTTGATGACTTATTATAACCCGGTTTACAGGTATGGTCTGCAAAAATTTGCGGCACGTTGTGGCAATATGGGTGTTTCAGGCATCATAGTTCCTGATCTTCCTTACGAAGAAAGTAGTTATCTAAAAACCGCGCTGAGAGACTATGACGTAAAACTTATAAGTTTTATGACTCCTTTTACTTCTGAGGAACGGGCGGAAAAGATACTAAAAACAGCTGAGGGATTTATCTATTTTATAACAATAGCAGGTGTAACAGGCCCAAGAGGTAGTTTTGCAGAAGAATTAACTAATAAGATAGATATGACAAGAAAGATAACAGATATACCTATAGCTGCGGGCTTTGGGGTATCAGGCGTACAACAGATAAACCTCATAAAAACCCATGTTGACGGAATCATAGTCGGGAGTTTCTTTGCTCAGAAGATTATAGACGGGAAAACTGACAGACTCTGGGAAATTATCAGGAGGTTCAAAAAGGCATTGAAGTGAAGTATGCTGCAAGCCGTGAGATATTACAATGGTATTGGTAATAGATAACTACGATTCTTTTGTTTATAACATCGTGCAGTATCTTGGAGAACTGAAACAAAAAGTTGTTGTCTATCGGAATGACGCAATAAGCATTTATGAGATAGAAAAACTTCATCCTGAAAACATCGTTATTTCTCCTGGACCGGGACGCCCTGAAGATGCTGGTATTTCTTGTGATATCATAAAATTGCTGGGGCACAAATTTCCTATCCTGGGGGTTTGTCTCGGACATCAGTGTATAGGGTATGTGTTCGGAGGTAAAATTATAAGGGCAGCCAAGCTTATGCATGGAAAAACATCCTCTATATTCCACAATGGCAAAGATATTTTTCGAGATGTTCCTTGTCCTTTTATTGCAACTCGTTACCATTCGCTCATAGTAGAAAAAAAATCGTTGCCCAACGTTCTCAAGATATCGGCATGGACACAATCGGATGAAATAATGGGATTGAGCCACAAAAAATATAAAATATATGGGGTACAGTTCCATCCTGAATCAATACTAACTGAACACGGTAGAAAACTGATTCAAAACTTTATTGAAATTAAAGGTTAACTCTGCAACGTAGTATGATAGCCTTACAGTCTTTAGCTGAGTAAATATTCACTCAACCACGTTAGTGGGAAAAGAGGGATTGCCACGCCGAAAGACGGCTCGCAACG
>CAZYYF010000115.1:0-4384 GCA_964650875.1 uncultured bacterium | reverse complement strand
AGAGATAGAGCAGGTACGGGCTGATGTAACCAAAGAGATAGCTCAAGTACATGTTGCGATACATAAAAGTCATGGAAGTTTACTGCGCTGGATAGTAGGTTTATTTTTAACTGCAGTAGTGGCACAGGCAGGACTTATTATAGCGTTGTTGCAATATTCATCAGGTAGATAATTGGTGGATGGCAATTTGGTTTATAGTTTATAGTTTATAGTTTATAGTTGATGGTTGTTAGCATAAAGTTTCAATGGGAAATGAGAATTTTTGTGGAAAAAAATAGAGAGTGATTTCCTTATCACAGGTTTTTCACTTTGAAGAAAAGCTAATGGAACCTTAGAAGGCTGCGGCTGGATTGTAGAACCTGAAAATCCGGAGCAATTGGCGGAGAAAATTCAATATGTTTTAAATAATCCCGATGAGGCCGAAGAGATGGGCCAGAAAGCTCGAAAAAAGTGTATTGAAAAATATAGCTGGGATGCTATGGAAGAAATATTATTAAAGATGTTTAAAAAATACGAATAAGAATGTATTCGAGAAAATGAAAAACATTTTAAAATCTATTTTGCCACAGCCGGTAAAGACCATTATCAAAAAAGCCAGAATTTTAACCTTGCGGGGTAGCCGTTTTTACTGTCCTGTATGCGAAAGAGGTTTCCGCAAGTTTTATGAATTCGGTGTCAATCCGCGTCCAGATGCCTGCTGTCCGGGCTGCGGCTCGCTTGAAAGACACCGCCTTTACGGCCAGAGGAAAATTTAATAAATGCATCCTACTATTATAATATCTGCATTTTGTAGGCCTTATTCATTGTTACGGCTACTTCAATCGCTCGAGGCAGCAAAGTACCCGAATAAAGGCATTCACCTTATTATTTCATTGGATGGCGGAGCCGATGTTGAGGTTGTTAATATTGCAAAGTCGTTTCAGTTCTCCCATGGAGAGGTTGAAATTGTTGAGCGTGAACGTAATGTTGGTTTACGAGAACATATTCTTTGGTGTGGTGATCAGAGCGAGAAATATGGCTCAGTTATAGTTCTTGAAGATGATTTATTTGTTGATCCATATTTTTATTATTATGCTGTTTCTTCACTTTCTTTTTATGAACATGATGAAGTTATTGCAGGTGTGGCACTATATTCACCTAGATTTAATGAGTACGTTAATCTTCCTTTTGAACCAATGTATAACGGCTCATCTACTTACCTTATGCAAGTTCCTTGCTCCTGGGGACAAGCTTGGACTGCGAGGCAATGGTCTCTATTTAAATCGTGGTATGAAACGTCAACTCAAAAAGATATTGATTTATGCTTGGCGTTACCAAGTGCAGTTAAGAAATGGCCGGACAGTTCTTGGAAAAAATACTTTGCTGCCTATCTCGTATTGCACTCAAGATTTTTTGTTTATCCCTATCAAGCTTACACCAGTAATTGTTCAGATGCCGGAGGGACACATATTGTTCAAGAGAGTAATCTATTTCAAGTTCCCTTATGTTCCGAATTTCGGCAGGCAGACAATTTCCATTATTGCACGGCATGTAAGCCTATAGTTTGTTATGATGCTTTTATGGAGCCTTGTGGTCAGTATGTTTCTAATTTACTGGGGTTCAGCTTAAGGGACTTTGAGATTGATTTTTATGCATCAAAACCTATCGATCTCTTAAGGTTAAAAAAATATTGCGTAACAACTCGATATACTAAAGTTGCACTTAAGAGATTTCCTATTCGATTTAAACCCATTGAAAAAAAACCTTTCTTTTCGATGTGAAAGTCTGAACGGTTTGCATGCCTCACTTACTAATGCGGCAGGAATTAAACAATCACGTTATAATTCTAATTATTACTTAATGGCAGAGTATTATTCTTATTTTAATATGCTTTCTAAGCGTTTTATCTATAATTTTACTGTTGCAGTCATAAAAAAAATAATAAGGTTAATAAAAAGGCATTTATTATTTGATTGAGTCTTAGCTATGTCGTTTATTTTTTATTTAAAAGCAATCCGGCAGTTAAATGATAAGAGCAATCTTTTTTTTATTGTTTTTCAGCAATTTGGATGAAAACATAATTAAACAATCAGGATTTGAGTATAAAAGTTTAGGCTTTTTACATGACATTGTTTCGCTAAGACTCGCTTACTCTGCCTCCGATGTTTTTGTAGCGCCATCTTTAATGGATGCTTTTGGTAAAACTTTAGCTGAATCAATGTCCTGCGGCACACCTGTTGTGTGTTTCGATGCAACCGGGCCAAAAGATATCGTTGACAACAAAGTAAATGGCTACTTAGCTACACCTTTTGATACTACTGATTTGGCAAATGGCATCGAATGGGTTTTAAATGCTCCTAACTATGATGAGCTATGCCAAAATGCCCGTGAAAAGGTTGTACGTGAGTTTGACAGTAGAGTAGTGGCGAATAAATACATTAGATTATATGAGGAAATTTTAAAAGGTCGAGTGGAACATTAATGGGTGTTGGTAATTTGGTTTATGGTTTATAGTGGATGGTGGATGGTTGTTAGGTGTGAAATGCGAAATGTTAGGTGTAAGGTGTGAGATGTTAGATGTGAAGTGTGAAGTGTGAAATGCAAGGTGTGAAATGTGAAATGTGAAGAAATGTTTTGAAACTATATTCTGAGCTGCATAAACAGTCGTTCTGAGCGAAGCGAAGAATCTTGCCTTTTATGAAGCGCCTGTCATCCTGAACGCCGATTCAGGATCTTTTCTGGATAGCATGGTGGAAAAGGGATTCCGTATCAAGTACGGAATGAAGGTAGTGGCAAGGAGATTCCGAATCAAGTTCCAAATGACATTTTAAAAAACACTCCCCTCGCCTTAGCAAGGAGAGGGGCTGGGGGTGAGGTTGATATGTCATTCTAATCCGAAGGTCACGGTTATCAATGTTTGTGACAGAGAATGAGATTCTTAGGCCGCTTTTGTGTCCACAGAATGACAAAATGAACCAATCCAGCTCTGTATAGGGTAATACTATATACATAAAAAATACTTTGACATGGTTATAGAAAATAGTATACTATATATAAAACAGGAGGAATTGTACCCATGGGATATGCACTGAGGATATACGAAGCATTTAAGGACGATGAGACAAAGGCAAAGCTATTATCTGAATTTATTGAGCAGGTGGAGCAGGTTATATTAAACAATCAGTTATCCACACGGCAGGATGTAACGATGTCCGAATTAAAGCTTACCAAAGAGATAGAGAAAACACGAGGCGAGATAAAAGAAGTAGAATTAAAGCTAACCAAAGAAATAGAGCAAACACGGGGTGAGATAAAAGAAGTAGAATTAAAGCTAACCAAAGAGATAGAGCAGACACGAGGTGAGATAAAAGAAGTAGAATTAAAGCTTACAAAAGAGATAGAGCAGGTACGAGCTGATTTAACCAGGGAGATAGAGCAAGTACGAGGTGAGATAAAAGAAGTAGAATTAAAGCTTACCAGAGAGATAGCTCAAGTACGTGTTGAGATACAGAAAAGTCATGGAAGTTTACTGCGCTGGATAGTAGGTTTATTTTTAACTGCAGTAGTGGCACAGGCAGGGCTTATTATAGCGTTGTTGCAATATTCATCAGGTAGATAATTGGTTTATGGCAATTTGGTTTATGGTTTATAGTGGATGGCAATTTGGTTAATAGTTTATAGTTTATGGTTTATGGTTGAAAGATGTTAGCATAAAGTTTCAATGGGAAATGTATTTTGAGATACAGCAAATGTCATTGTGAGCGTTAGCGCCTGTCATCCTGAACGCCGATTCAGGATTTTTTCAGGATAGCATGGTGGAAAAGGGATTGCGTATCAAGTACGGAATGACGGTAGTGGCAAGGAGATTCCGAATCAAGTTCCAAATGACATTTTAAAAAACACTCCCCTCGCCTTAGCAAGGAGAGGGGCTGGGGGTGAGGTTGATGTGTCATTCTAATACGAAGGTCACGGGTATCAATGTTTGTGACAGAGAATGAGATTCTTAGGCCGCTTTCGCGACCTCCGAATGACAGAATGAACCAATCCAACGTCGTATAGGGTAATACTATATACATAAAAAATACTTTGACATGGTTAGAGAAAATAGTATACTATGTATAAAACAGGAGGAATTGTACCCATGGGATATGCACTGAGGATATACGAAGCATTTAAGGACGATGAGACAAAGGCAAAGCTATTATCTGAATTTATTGAGCAGGTGGAGCAGGTTATATTAAACAATCAGTTATCCACACGGCAGGATGTAACGATGTCCGAATTAAAGCTTACTAAAGAGATAGAGAAAACACGAGGCGAGATAAAAGAGGTTGAATTAAAGCTAAACAAAGAAATAGAGCAGGTGCGGGGTGAGATAAAAGAGGTAGAATTAAAGCTAACCAAA
>CAZYYF010000114.1:0-4425 GCA_964650875.1 uncultured bacterium | reverse complement strand
CCGAGTTGTCATTCTTCGCAATGACAAACGAGGGGTCTCATTCCTCGCAACGACAACCCGGGGATAGAGCAAGGCGACGACCCTATATCTTTGAAGACAAACTGATATTAGATATAATGGGACAAAAGATAATTATTATAGGAGCAGGACCTGCAGGGTTAACAGCAGGTATATATTCTGCCAGGTCACTGATAGAAACCCTGGTGATAGAAAAACTTTATCCAGGTGGTAACATGCTTATAACCGAGAAGATAGACAATTATCCAGGGTTTGACGAGAGTATTTCAGGTGCAGAGCTTTCTGAAAGAATGAAAAAACAGTATCTCAAGTGGGGTGGACAATTAGTAGAAGGACAGGCTGTGGATGTTTTGTTTAAAGAACGCAATAAAATAGTGCATCTGTCGGATGGCAGAGAATTTTCTGCTGATGCTCTTATAATAGCCAGTGGTTCATCAAGGCGGAAGCTCGGCATAGAAGGAGAAGATAAATTTTTGGGCAAAGGTGTTTCATACTGTGCCATCTGCGACGGTGCTTTTTTCCGCAAGAAGAAAGTTGCTGTTATAGGGGGCGGGGATGCTGCTCTGGAAGAAGCAATATATCTTACAAGGTACGCCACGGTATGCTACCTGATACACAGAAGAAACCAGTTTAGGGCTTCTAAACACTTCCAGGAAGAAATACGTAAATATCCAACTATACAGCCGGTTTTATCAGCAGTTGTTGAAAAAATAAAAGGTGATGATAGGGTACGCAGCCTTGTGCTTAAAAGGATTGACAGAAACACAACCCAGGAGATAGAGATAGACGGTGTTTTCATATCAATAGGGCAGAAACCCAATGTGGATTTCCTGAGAGGCAAACTTCAACAGAACCCGTCTGGCTATATAATAACTAATGATAAAATGCAGACATCTGAACAGGGTGTTTTTGCCTGTGGCGATGTGATAAGGAAATCTCTTTACCAGGTGATAACAGCCTGTGGAGAAGCAGCTGTAGCTGCTACTTCTGCTGAGAAGTATCTTTTTGGACAGGAGTAAATCAGGATTCAGGGACAAGGGGATAAAGGGAATGTGCAGGCAAACCGGCACCACACTAAACCTTTCAATGTAAGCCTCTGTACAACTCTACCGGTAAGGATAGGCGAAAATGAAAACCATAGTAGTTGTTGATTCTATCAAGAATGTCCAGTGCACCAGAACAGAAAAATCTGTTGGTCGGGCACTTGAACATTTTGGAGTTTACAGTGAGACTGTAGATCTCGCATGGATGAGAATTTCTACCCAACAACTGGAGGATGTCCATCTCTTGATTCTTGCTCAGGAAGGAATAGGAAAGTCACTTACAAAAGAAGAAACAGATGTTATCCTTAAGGCTGTATCTGATGGTATGGGACTTTTGGTGCTTGATGGTTATCTGAATGGGTATCCGCCTTCTTTTCTGAAAAACCTGAAGTTTCTTGCAGGGCAGGAAAGCAAGATATCCTCTTTGAGACTCAATCCTGAAAATGAGGTAACTGATCTTTGCGAGCATGAAATTTTCTTGAAACACCCCCTTCTTGGTTATAACATCTCAGATTCTGAAGGCTGGTCTACCCTTATGTTCTGCCAGGCAGACCATCCCTGTGTTGTTTACAAGAAGTTTGGGAAAGGGCGGATAGTTTTTTTTCTTCTTTCATCGGCTATATGGCAGAATCAGTATCTTGGATTTGCTGAAGGACTGGACGGAGTTTTTCGAAACAGTATAGTCTGGGCGGCAAAAAAACCGTATATAATGAAGTCCTTACCTCCTTTTATAACTGCAAGATTTGATGATGTGTCTTTCAGTGGCAGCCGGGTTATGAAGTACCGGCAGACCCTTGCAGGGCTTGGATGGCTTGATATTCTTAACAGGTATGGTTTTATTCCCAATGTGGGGCTTTTTACAGATGACATACAGGAACAAGACGCAAAGAGATTCAGAGAAAAAGAACGTAGCGGACTTGCAGAATTTTCTCCCCATGCTTTCGTTGATTTCCCATATAGAGAAAATGAAGATGAATGTCCTATATACATCAAACATAACGGCCAGGAATTCACCCATGAGGAAATTAAGAGAAATTTTGCAAAGCTGGATTTACAGTTCTCAAAATGGGGTATAAATTTCGCAAAAACTATCAATGTTCATTACGGGGAGATCGGCTTCAATGCTTTGCCTTTTATAAAAGAAAGAGGGCAAAAGTATATGATGACTCCCTTAAAGTTGGGCAAGGTATGGTCTAATCCGGAAGCGCATATATGGGATGCTCCTCCCTATGGGAAATCAAGTTTTTCTATTGGATATATACCTGAAGACAATTATTTCTTTAATGTCCGTTCTGTTCCACCGAGGAAGGATGTTAATATCCCGACTTCTGATTTTCTTTACGGGTGTACTGTTCTCTCAGAAGAAAGTCCTCACAACGATGTAGAAAAAGCAATCAAAAGAGGTTTGTTCCAGATCAAAAGGGGTCTTGAAACAGGTTTTTTTGGATGTCTTACAACCCACGAACAGAGAGTGGCCCAGCTGTCTCCTGAAGAATGGGAGAGCATTATAAAAGGAATATCATCTTCCATCAGCAAAACATCACATATGATGAAAAACTATGACTATATAAGCCAGTATGCCGAGAACAGAACCTTTTACTCCATACAGGAGGCTATTTACAATAAAGAACTTATTTTACGCATCAAAGGTAGAAGCGAAATTCCCCAGTATCTGACTCTTTTCATTGAAGAAGGTGGAAAGATAAAGGAAAGTTTTCTCCAAATACCTGAGTTCGAAAAGTCCATAGAGTTAAATTTCCCTATCTGAATCTATTGACAGGACCAAAAAATAAAGGTACAATAGTTGTGTCCTTGGCAACCATAGCGGAAGGGAAACACCCGTTCCCATACCGAACACGGCCGTTAAGCCTTTCAGCGCCAATGGTACTATCCGCGCAAGCTGATGGGAGAGTAGGTGTTGCCAGGGACATTTTTTTATTCCTAATGGAACATTATGGAGAAAGAAAAACTTTTGCAAAACCTTTCGTCTTTTGATCCAACCATCAGAGAAAAGAGTCTGCTTGAGCTCTCTGCGCTTATAAAAGCAGGCAGTATCAAAAAATCATATCACCCAACACCATGGCTTAATCTTCATTTACACACATTCCATTCGTTTAATTATAAAAACTGGTCTCCCTATCGTATTGTTTTTGAGGGATGGTATAGAGACCTGAAGTATACAGGAACTGTTGACTTTGATACCCTTGCGGGGCTAAATGAAACACTTATGGCAGGTCAGGTATTAAATACAAAAGTAACAGGTGGATTTGAGTCCAGGGTTGTGGTTGAAGAGTGGAAAGATGTCGTAATAAATTCTCCTGATGAACCAGGTATTTATTATCTTTGCGGAAAAGGATTCAAACACCCGCCTGCAAATAATACAGCAGAAGGACAGTTTTTCAATAATCTAAAAAAAATAGCGCAGGAGAGAAATAAAAAGGTTGTCCAGAAACTTAACAGGTATCTGGGAGAAGTGAAGGTTGACTACGAAAAAGATATCCTGCCTCTTACTCCTTCAGGGAATCCCACAGAAAGACATATCATAGCATCTTATAAGCAAAAGTCAGAACAATCGCTTGGTGATAAAGTTGATAGTTTCTGGTCTGAAATCCTTTCTATGCCTTTGGATTTGATAAAAGACACAAGGGAAAAAAGAGCTCCTGAATTTTTGGACCTCTTAAGAAAAATCTTAATTAAATACGGAGGGCCTGGTTATATCACTCCTCAACAGGAAAATTTCCCAACATTAGACAGTGTGATAAAAATGATAGAGAAAGCAGGGGGCATCCCGACAGGTACATGGCTTGATGGCACTAACAAAGGTGAAGAAGATGCAGGTATGTTTGTTTCTTTCCTGAAACACAAAGGCATACAAGCCATAACTATCATACCTGAAAGAAACTATAATATTACAGATGCATCTGATAAACAAAAGAAAGTAAAGAAGTTGAACGAATTTATGGACATCTGCATATCTCTTAAGATGCCCGTGGTATGTGGAACCGAGTTTAACAAATCTGGACAACCTTTTGTGGATGACTTCACGAAACCCGAAATCTCAAAATACCTTGATTATTTTCTACAAAGCGCCTGTGTTTTTTTCTAACAGGAATCCCGAATGGCTGGTGTAAAAAATAAATTTGACTTTTGAAAAGGTGTGTTTTAAAATTATAGGTGTATACTGTATATTGTAAATATTCATTGAACACCGTGTTGTCGTTGCGAGGGGGCGGAAGGATTGCCACGCGTAATACGCTCGCAATGACATCCAAGGAGACCAGGGTATTGGAAATCCCGACAGAAGAAAAGACACAGAACAATGTATAAAGTATAGAGCCAATGTTGGCAGAAGAAAATTAAAACG
>CAZYYF010000113.1:0-4537 GCA_964650875.1 uncultured bacterium | reverse complement strand
GAAGGAAGCCTCTGAAAAGGATTGGACAACAGAATATCTAGACCTCATTATTTCAATAAAAATCGTCAGTTCGCTGGAAGAGGCAATAATGCATATCACCAGGTACGGAACAATGCATTCGGAATCTATTATTACCGAAAACATAGAAGCTGCTTCAAAGTTTCTTAAAGATGTGGATGCCGCCGCTGTTTTTCATAACGCTTCTACAAGATTTAGCGATGGTGGTGAATTTGGATTAGGAGCTGAAATAGGGATAAGTACAGATAAGATACATGCCAGAGGACCCATGGGACTTGCGGAACTTACTATTTATAAATATCTCGTATATGGTTATGGACAAATCAGAACATAAAATTGGAATCATAGGTGGAGGTTTTGACCCTGTTCATATAGGACATCTGATAATTGCAGAAAAAGCAAGGGAAGAATTCGGTTTACAAAAGGTTGTTTTTATACCCGCAGGTATTCCGCCTCATAAAAAAGTTTTTTTTGCTTCTCCATCGCAGAGGATGGATATGGTAAAAATAGCAATAGGAGACAATCGGTTTTTTGATGTATCATCAGTGGAGATAGATAAAGATCAACCATCTTATACTTTTGATACAGTTTCTATAATGGAGCAGGAGTTTTCTATCTCCCCAATATATCTTATTGTTGGTGAAGATGCATTTATGGATTTACCTTCGTGGCATAAGTATGAACTTTTGATAAAAAAAGTAATTTTTTTGGTTGCACCTCGTTGGAAAGTAGGACAGACAGAAGATAAGTGGTATCAAGAGTATAACAAAGATTTAAGGTATCATTTTATTTCGGCGCCTTATATAGAGATTGCATCTTCCTACATAAGGGATTGTTTTTATTATGGGAAAACAGTAAAATATTTAATTCCGGATGGGGTTCTTGAATATGTAAGGAGAAACAATTTATATGGATTTGAAAACGTTGAAAGAAAAAATAGAAGAGGTTTGTAGTCAAGCAGGCCGGGAAATGGAAAGTATTAAAGATGCTGTTGATTTAGAACACTGGAAAGTTAAATATCTCGGAAGAAAGGGTGTACTCAACAATTTTTTTTCCTGTTTACCTGAACTGACTTTTGAAGCAAAGAAAGAGGCAGGACAGATGCTTAATGAGTTAAAAAGAAAATTACACGAGATATATAAGGAAAACAGGACTTTGGACAGACGGGAAACAAAAGCAGTGAATCTCTCTTTTCCCGGCAGATCTGTTTCAATAGGACATCTGCATCCTATAACTGTTACCATCAGAGAAATGTCAAATATTTTTACAAATCTGGGTTTTGGTGTGGCAACAGGTCCTGAGATTGAAACTTCCTATTACAACTTTGAAGCCCTGAATATTCCTGAAGGACATCCTGCAAGAGATGCATGGGACACATTTTATTTAGATGAGGTTAATAAGATTCTTCTCCGACCTCATACAAGTCCGGTGCAGATACGTATAATGGAGAAAAATTATCCTCCTTTGAGAATAGTCTCAGTGGGCAAATGTTTCAGAAGAGATGCTGTTGATGCTACTCACAGTCCTGTTTTTCACCAGATGGAAGGCTTTATGGTTGACAGGAACATTAATTTTGGCCATCTTAAAGGTGTACTTACATATTTTATCAACAGGATGTTTGGAGAAAATGTCAAAGTAAAATTTACACCTTCATATTTCCCTTTTACAGAACCAAGCGCTGAGTTGAGTATGACATGTATTGTTTGCAGTGGGAAAGGGTGTTCTATCTGTAAAAATTCAGGTTTTATTGAGGTTTTAGGTTGTGGTATGATTCACCCTCAGGTTTTCAGAAACGTAGGTTATGACACAGAAAAGTTCACAGGATTTGCTTTTGGTATGGGAATAGAAAGGCTTGCCATTATAAAATTCGGAATCCCGGATATCAGATATTTTTATCAGAACGACATACGATTTGTCACTCAGTTTAGTTAAATAATGTCCACGTAGAATAAAGAAAATGAAATATTCATATAAGCTTATATCTAAATACATAGAGGGAAATATCTCGAAAGAGGATATGATAGGATATCTTGATTTGCTCGGTTTAAATCCTATGATTATATCACAAGAGGACGGGGATGTTATTTTTGAGATTGAAACACCTGCCAACAGAGGGTATCTTTTAAGTCTTCTTGGGATTGCAAGAGAAATACTTCCTTTTTGTGGGACTACTATTAAATTACCAGATATTCAATTTTCTGAAGATGATTTGTCTGTAGTTCCTGTTAATATTGAAAATGGGAATGACTGTCTTTATTATTCATGCAGGGTTATGAAGAATATACATAATAGTGTTTCTCCAGAAGATATGAAACAGGCTTTGCTGAAAATGGGATACAGAACATCTTTTAATACTGTTGATATATCTAATTTTGTAATGGCAGAAATAGGACAGCCACTCCATATATTTGACTTAGATAAAATAGAAGATTATGTAGAAATACGCAGGGCAAGGAAAGGAGAAAGTGCTGTCTTAATTGACGGTAAAAAGAGACAATTAGACGAAGATATCCTTGTTATTGCTGATGCGGTAAAGATAATTGCCATTGCAGGCATTATGGGTTGTGAAATATCAGAAGTTAAGGAAGATACTAAAAATATTCTTATAGAAAGCGCTGTTTTCAACCCTTCTGTTGTGAGAAAAAGCAGTAAAAAGTTAGGGTTAACAACAGAAGCTTCACTGAGATTTGAAAGGGGTATGGATGTTACTACCGCATCCAAAGGTATGGCAAGAGCAACTTATCTTGTTCGCCAGATAAGTAATGCTACCATCGGCAGACTTATTGAGTCGGTCCGCGGTGAACAACAGACAGTAGAAATAGCGTTGGATGTAAATAAAGTTAGCAGAGTTCTGGGTATAGGGATTGAAGAAGAATTTATCTCTAAAATGCTCAAGAATCTTAATTTCACAGGAGTAAAAAAAGAAAACAGTGTGTATCTTGTTAAACCTCCTTACTACAGAAATGATATAAAAGAAGATATTGATATCATTGAAGAAATTGCCAGGTATTGGCGATATTCAGAGATTCCTTCACTGATGCCACAGGCAGAAATCACACCCACTCTTTCAATGCATGAGGTAGAAAAAATAGAAAAAATAAAAGATATTGCAGTTAAACTTGGGTTTACAGAATTTATCAATATGGGGCTTACCGACAGAAAAAATGTTGAAATTGACAGGTCTTTAGAACCTGTTGCTATAAAAAATCCTATATCCATAAATTTAAGTTTTTTGCGGACCAGCCTTATACCTGAGATTCTTGAATCTATTAAGTTTAATATCTATCGTGGTTCTAAAAAAAATGATGTATTTGAAATAGGGCAGGTCTATTGTCAAGAGAAAAATAATATAAAAGAAAAACTCAATATCTTGTTTGGTATTGTTAATAACGGAGATTTTTTTACCCTGAAAGGAAAGATGGAAAAGTTTTTACAAAATTGCGTGGCTAAAAAAACAAGTTTTATCAATAAGCCTTATGTATTTGCTGAAGACGGCAGTAATGCAGCAATTTTTCTGAATAATGCTGATAAGATTGAGATTGGGAATATATTCATCCTTTCTGATAGAATTAAAACCATCTATGATATAGAAAAGGAAGAGATTTACATATGCGAAATATATCTTTGGAAGTTGATGCATCTAATGGATTTTAAAAGGAGTTTTACGGGGTTGCCAAGATTTCCTTCTTCCAGCAGAGATTTTTCTTTCGTGTTTTCATATGATGTGAACTGGAAAGATATTGAAAATACTATACTTTCTCTCAACCTCCCTATTGAAAAAATAGAATTTTTTGACACTTATACTGGTGGAAATATTGGCAGGGGTAATATAAGCATAAGTTTTTCTGTATTATTCAGATATCCTGATAGGACACTGGAAAAAATGGAAGTTAAAGATTTTTCTGAAAGAATAATAGAAACAATAAATGTACGTCTTAAAGGGAAATTGAGAAGTGAAAATACAAAGTATTGATATATTTGGGAAGAAATACCAGGTGCAACTTGGTCTTAAAAATTCCGAACTGACGGAAATTAACACTGATATCAATACCCGTTTGAAAACGTTAATGGTGGAATATTCCAACCTTGATAAAATAGATATATTGATTTTTTATATCATAGAGTTGCACGAAAAACTATATTTTATGAAAAGGCAACTTGCAAAACAAGAAGAAAAATTGAGAAGAATTTCAGAGAAACTCGTTTCTGTTGAAAAAAAAATAAAAAATGAGATAGAAAGTCTTGACAGGTAAGAAATCAAGTGTTAATATTAAACATTAAAATATATGAGAAATGAGTTCTTATCAGTAAGATGCGGGGTGGAGCAGTGGTAGCTCGCCAGGCCCATAACCTGGAGGTCGACCGTTCAAATCGGTCCCCCGCAACTTTAATAATGCGGGAATTTCCCGCCGGTAAGGGCAGGATTTCTTCATTAACGGAGTTGAGTAAATATTTACCAGATTCCCAAATTACAGGTGGTCCTGAAACCTTAAAGAATATTATCATTAGGCAGAAAAGA
>CAZYYF010000112.1:0-4567 GCA_964650875.1 uncultured bacterium | reverse complement strand
GCAGAAAACGGCTCGCGGTGATGTGGTTGAGTGAATATTGACGGAAAAATAATTTTACTGGAGCAATAATATGGAGAACATAAAGGTATTGATAACTGACCCTCTTGAAAAAGAAGGTGTCGATATCTTCAGGAAAGAAGGGTTTGAGGTTGATGAAAAGGGGAAGATGTCTCCTGATGCGCTTGCAGGTATTATTAGTAGTTATGATGTGGTAGTTGTACGAAGCGAGACAAAGATTACAAAACAGGTGATAGAGAAGGCTGAACGTCTGAAAATTATCGGAAGGGCAGGAGTCGGTCTTGATAATATTGACCTGGATGCAGCTACCCATGCTGGGATTATTGTGATGAATGCCCCTGAAGGTAATACTATTTCTGCCGCGGAACATACTGTGGCTATGATGATGGCTCTTGCGAGAAATATTCCCCAGGCTAACAATTCGCTCAAAAGCGGCCAGTGGGAGAAGAAAAAATTTATGGGACAGGAGCTTTACAATAAAATTCTGGGTATCATAGGTTTAGGAAGAATCGGTAGAAGGGTGGCTTGTATTGCCCATGGTCTTGGAATGAAAGTGATGGGTTACGACCCGTTGATTGATAGGGTATTTGCGTCTGAACAAGGAATTACGTTGTTGAATTTACCTGGTCTCTTCAGAGAGGCTGATTTTATTACCCTGCATGTTCCTTTAAATGAGACCACCTTACATCTAATAGGAGAAAGGGAGTTTGGGTTGATGAAAGATGGTGTTATGATTATTAACTGTGCCAGAGGTGGTATTATTGATGAGGATGCTTTATACAGAAACATAGTTGGGGGCAAGGTAAAAGGTGCGGCGATAGATGTGTTTGAAAAAGAGCCACCTACAGGCAATCCTCTTTTAACCCTGAAAGAAGTCATTGTAACTCCACACCTTGCTGCTTCAACAAAAGAAGCCCAGATAAATGTTGCCCAGCAACTTGCACAACAGATAGTAGTGGCACTGAAAAAAAAGGTTGTTTCACATGCTGTTAATCTTCCTTATCTAGACGAGAAATCACTGGCAAAACTTTCTCCTTACCTTGTGCTTGGTGAGAAAATAGGGCTGTTACTTCAACAACTTTCAGATGGGAATATAAACAAAGTGTCTATATCGTATAGTGGAGATATAATTAACTACGATCTTTCTCTTATAAGGGCAAATATTATAGTGGGTCTTTTGAAAAATTCCAAGCTTGTCAACCAAGTCAATGCCTCTCTAATATTAAAGGAAAAAGGCATAGAGATTGAAGAAACAAGGGTAACCGCAGGAGGCGAATTTACAAATCTGATAACAGTGGAAGTCCACAACTGCAAAAAAATATCAGTTGCGGGTACAATCATAAGAGAAGGTGAACCAAGGATTGTAAAGATTGATGGTTTTGACGTAGATGCAGTTCCAAAAGGCTACCTTCTTGTATGCTATAATGAAGATAAGCCAGGAATAATGGGCTACATAGGAACGATACTTGGAGAAAATAATGTGAATATAGCTTCTATGACCCTCGGACGGAAGAAGAAAGGTTCTCCTGCAATTACAGTTCTAAATCTTGACCAGGGCATAGACCAAAAAGTAGTAAAGAAGATAGAGGAATTTCCGGTAATGCATTCTGTTAAATTGGTGAGGATATAAAAGTGTTCCAAAAACGAATACATATCAATATAATAAAAAATACTACTATTTTTTTAAAACTATTTATTGTGTTGAAAATCCTTTCCTAATACCATACCGGTTAATTCCTTTCTCATTTTTGAGGGAGGTGATTACAATTACAACAATACAGCTGGTGATATTTATTATTTGGGGCTTTCTTTTTCTTTTGTTAGGATACCTGTGGAGAAAACACATTGGAGAGAAAAACCTTCAATCTGCTGAAAAACGAGCCAGGGAGATTATTCAGGAAGCAGAAAAACTTATTCTTGAAAAAAAGAGAGAAGCAGATATTGAAGCGAAGGAAACTCTTTACAGACTGAGAAATGAGTTTGAAAGAGAAAGCAGAAACAAAAGGAAGGAACTTCAGTTTCAAGAAAAAAGGATACAACAAAGAGAACTAAATATTGAAAGAAAATCAGAAATTCTTGATAAGAAAGAAACTGAAGTAGCAGAAAAAGAAAAAAACATTGAAACAAGGTATAACGACTTAAAAAACAAGGAAACAGAATATATCTCTTTAATAAATGATGTAAAAAGAAAACTTGTACAGATTGCAGGAATATCACAAGATGAGGCAAAGGCTCAGTTGCTGAAAATAATGGAAGGTGAAGCTAAAAAGGATTTTGCCACTATTTATAAGAAGATTGAGGAAGAAACTACAAAGCAGGCAGAGGATAGAGCAAGAGAAATAATACTTACTGCCATGCAGAGACTGGCTTCAGATGAGGTTTCTGAGAATGTTGTTTCTGTGGTTAGTTTGCCTAACGATGAAATCAAAGGTAGAATTATAGGCAGGGAAGGCAGAAATATCAGGGCTTTTGAGAAGGCAACAGGTGTTGACCTCATCGTTGACGATACTCCAGAAGCTGTTACCCTATCTTCATTCAGCCTTTACAGGCGAGAAATAGCCAGGTTAACACTGGAAAAATTGATTGCTGATGGTCGGATACATCCCGGCAGAATAGAGGAAGTTGCCGAAAAAGTGCAGAGCAAGCTGGATGAAGAGATAGAGACAGAGGGAAAGAATACCGTATTTGAAGTTGGTATAGAAAATGTGCATCCTGAAATTGTTAAGCTTATCGGCAAACTGAAATATAGGACCAGCTTCGGACAAAATGCCTTGCAACATACAAAGGAAAGTGCGTTTTTTGCAGGTATGATAGCATCTGAACTGGGGTTAGATGTAAAGCTTGCAAAAAAGGTTGCCTTACTGCATGATATCGGAAAAGCCGTGGACCAGGAAGTAGAAGGGGCACATCCTGAGATAGGAGCAGAACTCTTACGGAAATATGGAGAACCTGAAGGCGTGGTTAATGTTGCCCTTTCACACCACAAGGATATGGACATCAACAATCCTTATACAGTGCTGACACAGATAGCCGATGCGATATCAGCAACCAGACCCGGCGCAAGAAGAGATACCCTTGAGAAGTATATCCGCAGGATAGAAGACCTTGAAAAAATAGCCTATTCTTTCAAAGGTGTTGAGGATGCTTTCGCTGTTTCCGCTGGCAGGGAAATAAGGGTTGTAGTCAAACCTGATAAGATATCAGACGAGGAAGCGAAGATTCTTGTAAGAGATATAGCGAAAAGTATTGAAAATTCAATGGAATACATAGGTCAGGTCAAGGTAACCGTGATAAGAGAGACAAGAGAAACAGAATTTGCAAAATAATCGGGAGTGTTAAGGAATAACATGCCTTCGCATTCAAAATTATAGGATTGAATGCGAAGGTGGGTATTATAACGGCTAGGATTTATTGGTATAACATAAAAATGTCATTGAAAAATGAACATAGTTATGGCACAACAGAGAAAATAAATGAAAAAAGTCCTTTTCAACGGTTGTGAAGCATCGGCAGAAGGAGCCATTGCTGCAGGCTGCCGGTTTTATGCAGGTTATCCTATTACCCCACAAAACAGATTTCCCGAGTATATGAGCGAAAGAATGCCAGAGGAAGGAGGGGTTTTCATACAGGCAGAAAGCGAGGTATCTGCTATAAACATGGTTTATGGAGCATCTGTAGCCGGTATTAGGGCTATGACTTCCTCCTCATCTCCTGGTATCTCTTTGAAACAGGAAGGCATCTCTTACCTGGCTGGAGCAGAGCTACCTGCTGTAATAGTCAATATGAATAGAGCTGGTCCTGGGCTTGGAGATGTTACACCGAGCCAGTCTGACTATTTTCAGTCCACCAGAGGTGGTGGTCATGGAGACTACAGGACAATAGTCCTTGCCCCGTGGAGCGTACAGGAAATGTATGATTTTACATATAGGGCGTTTGATCTTGCTGATAAATACAGAAATCCTGTTATTATCCACGCGGATGGGATAACCGCTCAGATTATGGAATCTGTGGAACTGCATCTGCCCAGAAAAAGGCTACCGGATAAAAAGTGGGCTCTTACAGGATGTAAAAACAGAATGTCTCGTTCAATCAAATCTCTTGCACTTACTCCTGGAGTTCTTGAGACCCACAACTGGAAGCTTGCAGAGAAGTATCGGAAGATAGAGATGAGAGAAACCCGATGTAATAAATATATGTGCGATGATGCGGATTTAATTATCGTCAGTTTTGGCACCTGCGCAAGGATATGCTATGATGCTATTTCCATCGCGAGAAAGAATGGTATCAAAGCAGGACTGTTTAGACCTGTGAGCCTATGGCCATTTCCCTACGAAGAACTTGAAAGAGAATCCAGAAAGGCAAAAAAGATATTTGTTGTGGAACTGAATTTAGGACAGATGCTTGATGATGTCAAGATTGCGGTAAGAGGTAACATAAGAATCTTTTTTTACGGTAGACCTGGAGGTGGTATTCCTTCTTCTGAAGAGATATACAAAGAAATAAAAAAGATATAGAAAAACTACAATGAAAACAATATACAAAAGACCTG
>CAZYYF010000111.1:0-4578 GCA_964650875.1 uncultured bacterium | reverse complement strand
ACGTCATAAAAAACATTCCTCGCAATGACAACACGGTGTTCAGTGAATATTTACGATAATTGTATCAGCCAAGAACAATAAATGGAGAGAACAACAGGGCTGTTCATAAGTAACGATAGCCTTTCCGCGTATGTTTATAAAACCATTGCAAAAGACCGCCGCCGGGTACTTTGTTTTTCTTTTGAAGAAATCCCGTTTGTAAAAAGCCAGGTCTTTGAGTTTGGAGATATCTGTGGCATAGCCTCCATGTTGAAAAAAGAGAATGTCAAGCAAGTTGCGATTATCGGCAGGATATCTCCATCTAAACTTTTCAGTCAGGATATACATTGGTCAGGAAAATTTCTACTGGAAAAAGAAACGCAGTGGCAGAACGAAAATCTTATGTTAAAAACCACCTGTTGGTTTGAACAACAGGGCATAAGACTTTTGCCCCTTACAGATCTCTTAAAAGAAATCATTGCTGTAAAAAAGGTTTATACCAAGAAAAAACCAGATAAACAACAGATGAAAGATATAACAACGGGTATATCTTTACTGAAAAGTCTTATCCCTTTCCGTACAGGGCAGGCAGCAGTAGTGAAAAAAGCAATGGTTATTGCGGTTGAAGGCATTGAAGGTACAGATGCAATGATAAAAAGGGCTGGTGAATACTGTAAGGACTTTATAGTTATCAAGATGGCCGGAAGTAACAAAGACGAAAGATTTGACCTGCCTACTGTAGGACCGACAACCATAGAAACTATGTCAGAAACAGGTGGAAAAGTCCTGGCCATAGAGGCTGGTAAAACCATCCTTTTTGAAAAGGAAAAGACAGTTGCTCTTTGTGAAAAAAACAACATTGTACTTATAGGAATAAAAGGATAAAATGCTTATAGTAAAACACGAAAAGGAAGAGATACTTTCATACCTTGAAGATGCTTCTAACTTCAGAGGCGGCAATGCTGAAAAGGTCTATATTCCTGAAAACGAATCTGATCTGAAAGAAGCTTTATTTGAATGCTCCAAGAATGCAACTCCAGTTACTATTTCAGGAGGAGGAACAGGTACTGTAGGTGGCAGGGTTCCGACAGATGGAGCTATTATATCTCTGGAACGGTTTAACAGAATCCTGACAATAGAAAAAGAAGGAAAAACAGCTTTACTTCAGGCAGGGGTAGTAATAAAAGATTTTCTCAATGAAATTGAGAAGTTAAACCTGTTTTATCCTCCTTTTCCAACAGAAAGAACCGCGTTTATAGGTGGCAATACCGCCACAAACGCATCAGGAGAATACAGCTACAGGTTTGGTCCTACACGAAGGTATGTAAACAAGATACGTATGCTTCTAACAACAGGCCAAATGTTTGAGATCCAACGGGGTATGTGTTTTGAAAAAAATGGAATGATTGATTACGGCAATCTAAAAATACCTTTGCCCTCCTACCGTACGCCACGTATAAAATGCTCTGCTGGTTATTTCTCCCAGGAAGGCATAGACGGCATAGAGCCTTTGATAGGTTCTGAAGGCACGCTGGGGGTTATTACTGAAGTTGGCGTTTCTCTTATAGACTGCCTGCCTGCCCGAGCTATTATTATTATTTTTTTCCCTGATGAAGAAAAAATTCCTGATATTGTAAAGGCTGTCAAAACTGAATTCAAACAACTATACAGCCTTGAATTTTTTGAAAGGAGAAGTCTGCAATTTCTAAAAAATGACTATCCTGAAATTCCTGACAATACCTGCGCGCTTTATGTGGAATCTGTTGCAGACATCCATGAGATGGAACAATGGGCAGAATTTGCTGAAAAATACCATGCAATTGATACCATTATAGGAGAAGACCCAAAAAACTACCAGCGGCTTATTGATTTCAGACACAGGCTTCCTGAGAACATAAACGGATACTTTAAAAAACTGGGGATTGTAAAAGTAGCACTTGATATAGCTGTTCCTGAAAAAAACTTTAAAGACCTTTACTGTTTTTACAGAAAAATTATGGAAGAAGAGCCCATACATACCATTCTTTTTGGCCACATAGGAGAAAACCATCTGCATTTTAACCTATTCCCGCGCAATGAACAAGAGAAAGCGCGCGCGTGGCAACTGTATGCAGAAGGTATCAAAAAGGGCCTTTCACTGGGTGGAACAGTCTCAGCCGAACATGGTATTGGTAAAATAAAACACAGGTGGTTAGAGGCTATGTATGGACAACAAGGCTTGAGAGAGATGGCACGGATAAAAAAAATCTTTGACCCGCATACTATACTTGGACTTGACAATATTATTCCCAGACAACTGCTTTATACATAAATGTGAGCAAATAATGGATAAACAACTATCAGAAGAAATAAAAAAGCAAGTGGATAACATAAGCCAAGAGGTTGTATCTTTACGCAGATTTTTCCACCAAAATCCCGAACTTGGATTTGAGGAATACAAAACATCAGAAAAAATTGCTTGTGTTTTAAGGGAAACAGGCATTCAGTACGAAAAAGTGGCAAATACAGGCATAACAGCTTTCCTTAAAGGGAGAGGTAGGACAACCATCGGGTTGAGAGCAGACATGGATGCATTGCCTGTTGAAGAAAAAACAGGGTTACCTTTTGCTTCAGTCAACAAAGGTATCATGCATGCCTGTGGACATGATGGACATATGGCTGTAGTTCTTGGGGTGGCAAAGGTGTTGAAAAAACTGGAACAGGAACTAAGATGTAATATTAAATTTATCTTTCAGCCGAGCGAAGAAAAATCTCCTTCAGGAGCGGTGGCAATGATAAGACAAAGGGTTCTTGATGACCTTAACTACATACTCGGATTCCATTTTTTTCCTATCATGCCCATCTTCAGTATATGGGTTGGACAAGGACCGGTAATGGCGAATGCGGACGTTTTTTCCATCAACATTACAGGGAAAGGAGGACACGGAGCTTCACCCCATCTGACTAATGACCCTGTAGTCTGTTCCGCCTATCTTATCACCAGCCTGCAGAGTATCATTAGCAGGAATATAGACCCGGTCAAGCCATGTGTTCTTTCTGTCTGTAGGATATCAGCAGGCACGGCTTACAATGTGATACCCGAACAGGTGACAGTACAAGGAACCGTTAGAAGTTTAGAGGATTCTGTAGGACAAAAAATCAAAAGTCTGATGAAAAGCAGGGTAGATAACATCTGTCATAGTTTTGGATGCAAAGCTGATTTTACATATAGCTCTTGTGTGCCTTCATGTATAAATGATCCTTTATTGTCGCAAAAGGTAAAAAAGGCTGCTCAGACAATATTGTCTCCGCGGGATATGATAGAATATCATCCTATAATGGGTTCAGAAGACTTCGCCTTTTTCTCAAGGACAAAACCTTCCTGTTATATATTTATAGGTATCGGAGATACATTCGGAGATAACCATAACAACAGATTTTCAATGGACGAGAGGGTCTTACCTTATACGGTAAATTTTTTTGCTTCTCTTCTGATGAAACTCGGCACAAAAAACAAAGAGGGTTAATGGAAAAGATATTATTGACTGGTTCTTGCGGTTTTATCGCCAGTAAGGTAGCAGAAAAACTACTTGAGCAAGGATATCTGGTATTAGGGCTGGATGATATGAACAGCGCTTATGATATCAGGCTTAAAAGGTATCGGCTTGAACAACTACAAAAACATCAAAACTTCAGATTTCTGCAGAAAGACATATCTGAACCGCAAATTGCCAGCATCGTTAAGTCTTTTTTACCGATAGCCATTATAAACCTTGCGGCAAGGGCAGGTGTTAGAGCAAGCATAAGTGACCCTTTTACCTATTTCAAAACAAACCTTACCGGAACATTAAACCTGCTGGAATCCGCAAAAGCCTGCGGAATAAAAAAATTTATTCTTGCATCAAGCTCCTCTGTCTACGCTGGTGAACAAAAGATGCCTTTCAGTGAAAACTGTTCTGTAAACAAACCCATATCGCCTTATGCCGCTTCAAAAAAATCTGCTGAGGTTCTCTGTTACACATACCACTATCTTTACGACATAAATATAACTGTCTTCAGGTATTTTACTGTCTATGGACCCGCAGGTAGACCTGATATGAGCATCTTCAAGTTCATAAGCCTCATTGATCAGGACAAAGAGATATGTGTTTTTGGCGATGGAACACAGCAGAGAGATTTTACTTATGTGGAAGATATTGCAGAAGGAACCATAAGGGCACTGGGGGTAAAGGGGTTCCAGATAATCAACCTTGGAGGCGATCATCCTCATAGCCTCAATGAGCTTATTTCTTTTATTGAAAAATACCTCGGTAAAAAAGCCCGTATTGTACATAAAGACTTTGAAAAGACCGACATATACGCAACATGGGCAGACATCAGTAAGGCACAACAGATGCTCGGATGGCAGCCCAAAACAAGCCTTGAAGAAGGTGTAAAGAAAACCATACAGTGGTATAAAAACAATTACTCATGGGTAAAAGACATTCAACTGGGAGACTAATATGAACATACTTATTACTGGTGGATGCGGGTTTATAGGCAGCCATATTGCAGACAGGGCAATCAATATGGGCCACACCGTCTCTGTTATTGACAACCTTTCAACAGGCAATATCACCA
>CAZYYF010000110.1:0-4598 GCA_964650875.1 uncultured bacterium | reverse complement strand
AATAAAATTAAAGAAGAAGTTTCAATGCTTGAAAAACAACTTGAGCAGAAAGAGTTCTACCTTAACAATTATAAAAATTTACTTACACAATTAAAAGAAATCAAAGGAGCTGAGGAATGAGTATTTGGGATGAAGTAAAAAATCAGGTTCCAATTAATAATGAAACTAAATATAATAATGAAATTGATTATTTAGAAACAAGTAATATAATTAATAAACTTAATGATTTGGAAACAATAACAAATAGTAGTATTGATGAAATTTCTAAATCATTAGATAATTTATCAAAAAAATTATTAAATATTGAAAATAAATTCTCATTAGTAAAAGATTCCCAAACAAATCCAGATAAACTGACTCACGTATTTAAAGGAATAACTAAGTTTATTGAAAATAAATTCTCATTAGTAAAAGATTCCCAAACAACTCCAGATAAACTGACTCATGTATTCAAAGGAATAACTGAGTTTGTGAATTCATATCGTAATTCTATAACAAGTTTGAGTCTAACTTCTGAAAAATTAAGAGACGAGATAACAAAAATAAATATGTTAGAAATTAAAACATTTATTAATAGCTCTTATAAACAAATAAAACTTCTAAAAGATAAACATAACAATAATCAAAAAGTCTTAAATTTTATTGCTAAAATATTATCTCTAGAACAGGAAACTAATGAAGTTGATTTAGAACTTGATAAATTTGAAAAACTTATAAATGAAAAATATTTAAAATTTGCAGAAAAAGATGACTTAAAAAATGAAGCAGAGGTTTATGATAAACTTATAAGTGCAAAAGATAAACTTTATAATTTAATAAAATACAAATTTATGATAAATAAAACTGTTATTGGTGTTGGTGGTGGGTTTAGTGCAGGGAAGTCACAATTTATTAATTCTATACTCAAAACAAATACATTACCAGTTGATACCAGGCCGACAACCTCATTACCAACTTATATTGTTAAAGGAAATAAAGACTTATTTGAAGCTTATACTTATGCTGGAATTACTGTAAATATTGATAAAAATGAATTTGATCTTATGAATCACAGATTTTTAGAAAATTATAATATAAGCTTTACTAGAATAGTTAATGCGGTTGTTTATTATAGCGATAATTTTAATTATGATAATTTAGTTCTTCTTGATACACCCGGATATACGAAATCAGATTATCATAGTAAATTTGATAATACTGATGAATTTATAGCAAAAAAACAATTAGAAAATACTGATTTTTTAATATGGGTAATAGATATTGAGGGTGGTACAATTAGTCTTGAAGATATAAAATTTATAAAGAACTTAAACTATAATAAACCAATTTATTTTGTATTGAATAAAGCAGATAAAAAACCTATGTCAAGTATTAAAAGTATAATCGATGTGACTAGTAAAACATTGGAAGATAATTTGATTGAATACGAAGGTATAATTGCTTATTCGTCACTTCAAAATAATATTTATGAGGTAAAAGGTAAAAATTTGTTAACATATTTAGAAAGTAAAAATATACCAACACAAGTAGATTTAGAAGATATTAAATCAGATTTCTTAAAAGTATTTGATATTTATGAAAATCATTTTAAAGATAAAATAAAGAAAAATAAAAATTGGATTTCATCTTTAAATCAATTAGCCGTTTATGTAGATGATTATTCCGAAAAGTATTTAGAAGATATTCAAGCTACTGTAAAAAAGAATATTTTGGAATCAGAAAAACTTAAGGATGAATTAAATGAAATAAAAAAAGATTTTATGAATCAAATTAATAAAATATATAATTTAATAGGTTATAATAATACTGTTATAAAGTAAAGTGAATTTAAGTAAATGATTTTCAACAAACAATTATTTAAAAATAGTATAATATATTGATAAAAAGTAAAATTTAATCTTTATAATATTATTAAAACAAAAGAAAGGCAAATAATTTTTGCCTTTCTTTTTAAATTTGGCCTCAACCTATACCAGAATTATTGGTATTATATATACTTTAATTATTAATATTAGCAAATATCTTATTCCTAATAGCATCAAGTTTTGCACTATTTATCTTTTTTAGAATTTCTAGCTGCTAATATACTTCTATTTTGAAATTTTGTCTCATTAAAATTAATTATATGAATTAAAGTTGACTTACTAATTAGTAAATATTTATAGCTAAATACATTATTTACTTTATCTTGTTCCGATAATATATTTAATATCGATATATTTAAAAGTATAAGAAATAGAAAAATCATTTTAAAATTTATTTTATTTATTATTTTTTCATATCTGCCAATAAAAAACACAAGAATTCTGGCGTGCCACAGACTACAGTGGCACGCCAGAGATTAACAAAAAGGTTAAATATAGCGTGCCACAATCCACAGTGGCACGCTATATAAATTAATCCGATATGCCACCATATCTGTAGCATCTGCCACCATGCTGCCACTTCAATAGAGCATCCTGCCACTTTATATGAATAAACTGCCACAAATTTAATATTGCTGCCACCTTTATTAAGTAAGCTGCCATTTTTTTGGTTGAGCTATTATAATTTAAAACAGATATGACACTATTGTATTAACTCTGCTACTTACTTCATATAAGCTGCCACAAGTTATTGCTACCATTTTTTAAGTATATAGTGCCATATTAAACTAATTTTTCACCTATACTTATAAAGTAGGGAAGTATGCTTTGTAATTTAATAAAACAATTAAAATTCATTGGTACAAAATTAAATACTTAAAAATAAAAAGGGCGAAAATTTATTTTCGCCCTTTTTATTATATTTTTATGCTACTATTACTCAATCTTTTTCCAACCAATACCAGCATTATTGGAAAAATATACATATTCATTATTAGCAGCCAATATCTTATTCCCATCAGCACTAACCTTTATAACACTCCATTTATGATCATTATTCCCTGCAGGTTGCATCTCTTCCCATGTTTCACCCTTATCTTCTGTAAAATAGATTCTACCATTATGTGCTGCAGCTACAATTAGTGAAGCGTCACTATTTACCGATGTTGCTAACCAATCTGTAGAAACATCATCGCCCGGTTTGGTTTCTTTCCATGTTTGCCCATTATCTACTGATATATATAATAGACCATTCATGGTACCTACTAACATAACTTCTCCATTTTCACTCATAGAAATCGATGTCCAATAATTTTTGTCTTCACTATTATCCGGATGTATTACTTCCCAGCTATTTCCACCATTAGTAGATTGATATACAAATCCCGGCAATGCTCCAACTAATATTATATCACCATCACTATTCATAGATATTGTTCGCAATTGATATTTCTCTTCAGATATATTTTCCTTATTCCAATTATTACCACCATCATTAGAAATATACAACCCACCTTTATTATTACTAACAACAATTTTATCCCCCGAAGCCGACATTGCTGAAGCTGTCCAGAGACATTCTAATTCTTCTTCCGGGTTAACCTCCTGCCAGTTTTTACCTCTATCAACTGAAATAAATAGCTTACCTTTATCTGTACCACCTATAACTTTTTGTCCATCTGCACTCGTGGATACAGTTGTCCATGAAGTATTTCTTAAACCTTCATCTTTAACATCACCCCACGATCTTGCACTATTGGTTGAAAGTAATAAACAATTTTCATTCCCAAAAGATTGTTTATGGTAATTGCTGATATAAACTATATTACCATCTTTACTCATCGAAGCAACCTGCCAATAATAAGCATCAAAATCATCCAATTCTTTTATTTCTTGCCAGTTATCACCATAATCTCTTGAAATATAAAATTTTCCTCCTAAACTACCAATAACAATTACCTTACCATCTGAACTAATACTAAGCGAATCATTAAAAGTTATTCCCATTCCATTCATAAGCATAGGTTCCCAGGTTTCACCATCATCCATAGAAAAAATTAATTCTCCAACAAGTCTACCAGCAATCATTTTACTTCCATAAGAAGTTAATGCAGAATTATACCACTTCGAACTATCTTCAATCATTTTCCATGTTTTTCCACTATTAAATGAGAAATACAAATTACCACCATCCAACCCAGCAAGTATAATTGTACCATCATCCGAAATTGATGTAGTTGTCCAATTTAATTCAATATCTTTATCTATTTGAACTTCACTAAATGTATTGCCAGAATCATTGGAAATAAACAACTTACCTTTCTCACAACCAATAACAATATTACTACCATCCTCATTTATAGCAATAGAGCGACAATTAAGTGAAGTTAAATTTTTTATCTCGTTCCAATTTCTTCCACCATTTCTGGAAATATAAGTCGAATAATTCTCTACACTTGCAATTAAAGTTTTACCATCTTTACTCATTCCTGTAACAGACCAATAATAATTCTTATCATCAACAGGTAATATTTCTGACCATTCATTACCACCATCGGTAGAAATGTATAATCTACCTCCATATTGAGAAGCAAGAATTTTATCACCATTTCCATCCATAGAAAAAGATGACCATAGTAAGGTGCTATCTTTAATTGGATTTATAGTTCTCCAGGTTCGGCCAGTATCATTGCTTAGTAATATTTTATTATTTTCATTGCGAATTAAAATATT
>CAZYYF010000109.1:0-4609 GCA_964650875.1 uncultured bacterium | reverse complement strand
TCAAAAATGAGAAAAATTGATAAAAATTATATTATAGATTACAATTTTCTATAGGGAACAGGATGAAAACAATACGATGTTTTATCAAGAAATAGATAAAAGGGAATTGGAAATAGGTAAATATTCACTGAACACTGTGTTGTCATTGCGAGGAATGAGACCCCTCGTTTGTCATTGTGAAGAATGACAACTCGGGGCAGGCTCTGCAATCTCAACGTCTTTTGTCGTTGCGAGCCGTCTTTCGGCGTGGCAATCCCAATGACGTGGTTGGGTGAATATTTACAATAAACAGTAGACGGCTATAAATTCTTATAACGATGGAAAACTATAATAGGAATGTACTGAAAGCCTTGTCAATGTGGCACAACCGGGTATAATACAAGGAGGTGTTTATGGAGAAAGAACAAGTGTTTGTTTTTATTATTACTTTTTTTTCGGAGTGGGGCTGGCAGGCCCTCGGTAAGATAGCCAATCCTGTTACAGGTAAGGTTGAAAAGAATTTAAATATGGTCCAACAGGTGATAGATATCCTGGAAACACTCAGAGAAAAAACAAAGGGCAACATAACCGGTAAAGAAAAACATTTTCTTGATAGTGTAATAGCTGACCTGCAGCTCAATTATGTAGAGGAGATTAAAAAAGAGGATAAGAAGGATGATAAAGGAAAACCTGAAGAAAAAGCTGGATAGTCTGCTGGATGTTCCGGGCGTCTACCTGATGAAAAATAATAAGGGACAGGTGATATATGTAGGGAAAGCCTTTTGTCTAAAAAAAAGGGTAGGCTCGTATTTTCATAACAGCAGGATTGATGCCAAGACCTCGGCTCTTGAAGATAAAATAGAAGATTTTGAAGTGATACCTGTTGCTTCTGAGGCAGAAGCCCTGATTCTTGAAAATAATCTTATAAAGAAATACCAGCCGAAGTACAATGTGAATCTTAAAGATGGGAAAAGCTATCCCTTTGTCAAAATATCTTCGGAAGATTTTCCTTCTATCAATGTTGTCAGGGAAGCAAAGGATGACACATCTGTTTATTATGGACCTTTTACAGATGCCGGTCTTATCAGGGAGATGATTAGATTTTTAAGGAGATACTACCCGGTAAGAAACTGCAAAAAGGATATAAGCAGACGTTTTTCAAAGGTGTGTACGCAATACCATATAGGAAAGTGTGCAGGACCGTGTGAAGGCAAGATATCTAAACAGGAGTATAACAGGCTTGTGCTCGGTATAAAAGCCTTTTTTGAAGGCAATTACAGAAGTTTTAAAAGGCAACTGAGAAAATGGCTTAGTGAATCTATCAATAATCTTGATTTTGAAAAAGCCATAGAGATAAGAAAAAGGCTTTTAATGCTTGATAGGTTACCTAACAAGTTTCCTATCAGAGGTGAAAAAGAACTGTTGTTATATGGTGAAACAAATGTCCTGGAAAAACTGGCTGCTATTTTACATCTGGATAGGATTCCTTACACAATTGAAGGTTTTGATGTTTCAAATATAACAGGCAGCCTTGCTACGGCTGCAAAAGTGTTATTTAAAGGTGGTCTCCCTGATAAAACAGGATACAGGAAATATAGGATTTTTTTTAGTCATAAGATTGATGACTATAGGATGATAGAGGAAGTACTGGAACGAAGGTTTTCTTCAGATAACGATAGAAATATGCCCGACTTGATTTTAATAGACGGTGGTAGGGGGCATCTTGGTGTTGCTGCAAGGATTTTGAAAAGGATGGAGGTAGAAATTCCTGTTATCTCTCTGTCAAAAGAAAACGAGGAGATACACACACTGTTTAGCAGGAATCCTATCAGATTGCCCTATGATTCTCCGGAGAGGCATCTATTGCAACGTGTGAGGGATGAGGCCCATAGGTTTGCTTTATCTTACCACAGAAAACTACGGATAAAGAATGTAAGAACGTCTTTTTTTGATGGTATCCAGGGAATAGGTGAGGTAAAGAAAAAGAAACTTATGGAGATATTTCCTGATATTTCATCTATAGCGAGTAGTGATATAGAACATCTTAAACAGGCGGGCATTGTGGGGAAAACAGCAGTAGAGGTTCTTAAAAGGGCAAAAGAATATGGAGGGTAGACAAATGGAAAAGGAAAAGTGTCTTTGCGAAAAACTTGTTGATATAGGATTGGGCAGTTTTTTCTATATAAGGGATAAGGCGGGTAAAATTATTGCCGAGATATCTCAGGAGGGAGAAAAACACAAAGGTGATTTTGGGAACAGAGGAGAGGGAATTAGTAAGACAACGACAGCCTGTGTAAGAAAATGGGCCGATAAGATACTTGACACAATAGGAGTTGCTACCAAAAAGGATGTTGAAGAACTTAAAAAAAGGATGGAAAAAGAAGGACAAAAATAATATATGCCTAAATTTTTTGATGAAGCAAGTATATGGGTTAAGGCTGGCAAAGGTGGTAATGGTTGCGTTGCTTTTCGCAGGGAAAGAAATGTGCCTAGGGGTGGTCCTTCCGGCGGAGATGGCGGAGATGGCGGAAGCGTTATTTTTATTGCCGACAAGAATGTGAAAACACTGATAGATTTCCATTTTAAACAACATTACCAGGCAGAAGACGGGCAGCATGGCAGTGGAAATAACCGTTGTGGCAAAAATGGGCAGGATTTGTATATAAGGGTTCCGTGTGGTACCCTCATAAAAGAGATTTCTGACAACCAGGAAAAATTTTTGAAGGATTTAGTTGTAGATGGCGAACAATTTGTAGTTGTGGAGGGAGGAAAGGGCGGGTTGGGCAATAGCCGCTTTAAATCTGCGACTAACCAGGCACCTCGTAAAGCCACTAATGGACAACCAGGTGAATTTAGATATGTAAAACTTGAACAGAAACTTATAGCGGATGTAGGTATTATCGGTTACCCTAATAGTGGCAAATCTACCTTGATATCAAAAGTGACAAAGGTAAGACCAAAAATAGCACCATATCCTTTTACCACATTGGTACCCAATCTTGGGGTTGTAGAGATCGGAGATTCAAGAAGTTTTGTTATTGCAGATATCCCTGGGCTTATTGAAGGGGCGTCTATGGGGAAAGGGCTCGGTTTCAAATTTCTCAAACATGTGGAAAGAACCAGGGTGCTTTTACACCTCGTAGATTTGTCTCTTCCTGACCCGGTAAGTAACTATCATAAGGTAAGAAAAGAGCTTATAGAGTACGGACATGGTTTGTATGAAAAGCCAGAGATTATTGTAGGTAATAAAATAGACCTGCCGATTCCTGAAAAAACGATAACATCATTCAGACAAAGTTTTCGGAATGTCTTTTTTATATCTGCGACCAGAGGGGATGGAATTAAAGACTTGATGGAATATGTCTGGGAGAAAATTAATGAGTGAAGAAGTTAATCTACTTAAAGAGAAAAACAGTTACTTTATTGAACAATGGAACCGTATGAAAAGTAAGTTTAATGTTGACAAATACAGAGAAGAATTTTCAGCCCTTGACAATGAGATGAAAAAACAAGGGTTTTGGAATGTCAAAGAAGACAGAGAGAAGATGGAAAGATGGGATTTTTTGAATGAAACAATATCTTCAGTGGATACCATAGACAAAAAACTGGAAAACCTTGGGGCACTTATAGAGCTTTTATCTCAGGAAAAAGATGAAGATTTGTATAAAGAGGGTTTGTATCTTGCAGGTGAGATAGAGAAGGGTATTGTGGGACTGAAGACAAAATTTCTGTGGAGAACTCAGGAAGATGCCAAGAACGCAATTATAACCCTCCACTCAGGAGCAGGGGGGACAGAGGCATGCGACTGGGTAAGCATTTTATGGCGTATGTACAGCAAGTGGTCTGCGAAAAAAGGGTTCAGTGTGAATGTTGTAGATTTTTTGCCAGGTGAAGAAGCAGGTATCAAGAGGCTTACTGCTATTATCTCAGGACCCTATGCCTACGGGCATCTCAAAGGGGAAAATGGCGTCCACCGTCTTGTGAGGATATCACCCTTTGATTCAAACAAGCGCAGGCATACAAGTTTTGCTGCTGTTACCGTAATTCCTGAGGCTCCTAAGGATATTGATATTGAAATCAAGGAAGAAGACTTAGAGATTGATACATATAGGTCTGGAGGCGCAGGAGGACAAAATGTTAACAAGGTGGAGACGGCTATAAGGATAAAACATCTCCCTACTGGTATAGTGGTTCAGTGTCAGAATGAAAGGTCTCAGCTTAAAAACAGGGAGATTGCGATGAAACTTCTCCTGAGCCGGTTATATCAAATGAGACTTGAACAAAAGAAAAAAGAAGAAGAGGTCAGAAGAGGCGCACAGAAGAAAATAGAGTGGGGAAGTCAAATACGTTCTTATGTTTTCTGTCCATATACCCTGGTTAAAGACCACAGAACAGGTTTTGAAACAGGTAATGTGGATGCAGTTATAGATGGTGAGATAGACGATTTTATAGAGGCTGAGCTTGAGTGGCTTTCAACACAAAATGAAAATACTGATTAGTGCAGGACCTACACGCGAATACATCGACCCTGTAAGGTTTATAAGCAACCCTTCAACCGGGAAAATGGGATACTTACTTGCAAAATATGCACTTAAAGCCGGACATTCAGTGGTGCTTGTCAGCGGACCTG
>CAZYYF010000108.1:2900-4611 GCA_964650875.1 uncultured bacterium | reverse complement strand
TTCATTATGTTAAAAGAACTTCTTACACCTGAGATAAAGGAGTTAATTGAACAGAAAAACTGGCGTGTGCTCAAAGATGCCCTTTCTTTATGGCCAGCCCAGGATATAGTTGAGCTTCTTGATAGTGTTGAAGATGACCAGAAAATCATAATTTTTCGGCTTCTTCCAAGGGACCTTGCAGCTGATGTTTTCAGTGAGCTTGATTTAAGAGCCCAGAAACACCTTCTCCGTCAGATGAGCAATGAGCATATAAAAGAAATTTTTATTGAGATGTCTCCTGATGATAGAACAGAAGTATTTGAGGAACTTCCATCAAAAGCCACGAAGAAATTGCTTAATCTGTTACCCCCTGATGAACGTAAAGAGGCAATGCAACTTTTAGGATATCCTGAAGACAGTGTTGGTAGATTGATGACTCCCGACTATGTTGCAATCCGTCCCTACTGGACAGTTGAGCAGTCTATTGAGCACGTACGTAAGTTTGGCCATGAGGCAGAAACAGTAGATATCCTTTATGTTGTAGATGGAAGATGGCATCTTCTTGGTGATATTTCACTTAGCAAGTTAATCCTTGCTTCCCCGAAAGAGAAAGTAGAATCTCTTATGAATAGGGATTTCTATTCAATATATGCCGCAGCTGACCAGGAAGAAGCCGTAAGTATAATGAAGAAATATAACCTTATAGTCCTTCCTGTAGTAGATTCCCAAAATGTTTTACTCGGCGTTATAACCATAGATGATGTTATAGATGTATATGAACAAGAAGTTACTGAAGATATACACAAGGGAGCTGCTGTTATTCCTTTTGAGATTAATTATTCAACCATTTCTATTTTTTCTCTCTTCAAAAAAAGGATAGTATGGCTTCTCTTTCTCGGTATTGCAGGATTTCTTTCAGGGAATGTCATTTCTGCTTTTCAAGAAACTCTCGGGCGGATCCTCCTACTGGCTTTTTTTATTCCTGTGCTTTTAGACACAGGAGGTAATACAGGAACACAGTCATCTACCCTGATAATAAGGGCTCTTGTGACAGGCGACATAACTCCTCAGAAATGGTTCAAAGTGATAAAAAAAGAGGTTCTTGTTGGGATCTTACTTGGTTTTTCCCTTGGATGTGTTCTATGTCTCTGGAGTTATGTATGGAAAGGAAATGTAAGAGTAAGTATGGTGATAGGTCTTTCAGTGATGCTTATTACTCTATGGGCGAATATTGTAGGCGGTTTACTTCCCATTATTCTCAGGAAAATGAGGCTTGACCCCGCAATAGTAAGTAGTCCTCTTCTTACAACGATAATGGATGTTTCTGGCCTATTAATATATTTCACTTTAGCCATGCTTATGCTTTAATTCCGTGCTATGAGAGATAAACAATACTCTGTTTATATTGTAGTATCTTCAAGTGATGGTTACAATGGTCTTATTTATAGTGTGAGGGGATTTTTTTTAAGAGGGGGAATTGATAATTACCAATACTATAATAGGAGAGGACACCATCTTGCGAGGAATTTGACACAAAAATTATGGAGTGGAAAAATTAAATACCAGAACTAATTAGAAGCGGCAAAATTTGACTTTTGCCTGCAGTCATGTTATAAATAATGTAGTAATAAGGATGTTCTGGAATGTCAGTTTGTAACCACATCTTTAAGTTAGGACACACCCGGGGTTGCTGGGACCGAGCTGGTGCGTAATCGTATCGCAGATAGCACAA
>CAZYYF010000108.1:0-2800 GCA_964650875.1 uncultured bacterium | reverse complement strand
ACACCCGGGGTTGCTGGGACCGAGCTGGTGCGTAATCGTATCGCAGATAGCACAACTGAAACTCAGAAAATAGATGTCATACAACTACTACGGCATAGCAGATATAAAAAAGTACGATGAGCGAGGGTGGCGGAACCGGCAGACGCGCTGGACTTAGGATCCAGTGCTGAAAGGCATGGGGGTTCAACTCCCCCCCCTCGCAGTTACGACAACCATAACGGCTTCACTTATTAACCCATTAGGTTGTATCAAGCAACAGATGAAATCTTCATATGATCGTGTCAGTGGCACAAAAGGGAATAGGAACAGAACAACCATGACATCATTGCCAACGTCTTGTGCGTGGCGGAGAACCTAATGCAGTTTTTCAACTGGATACTATTAAAAGCATAGCCAAATTTGGCACAACCAACCATTAACACAGGAGGAAAAAATGGATGTGAAAAAAATAAAAAAAGACGCGATAGAATATATAATTCCACATTGGGGAGACTATGACTCTTTGATTAAAGAACCTAAAATATTTGTAAAAGGAGAAGGAATTTATCTCTATGATATTGAAGGAAGAAAATATTTTGACACATTTTCTTCTCTGGTAACTTCAATACTCGGACATGGAAATCAAGAAATAGCAGAAGTAATAGCCGCACAAATAAAAGAACTTGAATTTTTCCCAAATATTGGAGACACCTTTACTCTTCCATTGATAAACCTTGCAAATAAACTGGCTGAAATTGCTCCTGGTGAATTAAAGGTTTCGTTTTTTGTCAATAGTGGTTCAGAAGCAAATGAAACTGCCATTAAATTAGCCAGACAGTATTTCTGGGAGAAAGGGCAACAGACAAAATATAAGATAATTGCAAGACATTATTCTTATCATGGGACTACCCTGGGAGCGATTTCTGCCACAGGATTTCCTTATCACAGAAGACCATTTGAGCCACTACTACCTGGTTTTATTTTTGCACCTTCTGCAAATTGTTTTCACTGTGAATTTGGACTGGAACCAACAAAGTGCAATCTCTTGTGTGCAAAAACATTGGAACAATTGATTGAGTGGGAAGGGCCTGGAACAATCGCTGGTATAATTATGGACCCCATTCCTGGGTCCAACAGCGGATATCCAATACCCCCAGATGGATATCTTGAAAGAGTCTCAGAGATGTGTAATAAACATAATATCCTGCTTATTTTTGATGAGGTTCAGACAGGAATTGCTAAAACAGGGAAATGGTTTGCCTGTGAACACTGGAATATTGTTCCTGATATCCTTACCATAGGCAAAGCTATTACAAGTGCATATCTTCCACTCGGAGTAACAATGACCACGCCTGAAATTTATAGTGTCTTTAGAAAACCAGGCAGTGAAGTTCGCTGTGGTTCTACTTTTGGAGGACATTCTGCATCTTGTGTTGCTGCGCTTAAAACGCTTGAAATAATTGAAAGAAAAAACCTTATATCTTATGCAAAGCACATAGGTTCTTACATAGAAAAAAGACTTAGAGAGATATATGAAAAATATCCTATCGTAGGGAATTTTAGGGGAATAGGAACACTGTGGGCACTGGAATTGCTAAAAGATAGAAAAACTAAAACTCCTTTTCAGCCAGCATTGAGAGTCGGAAATAGAGTAAGGGATTATTGCTGGGAAAAAGGAATGATTTTAAGAAACAATGCTGATATACTTGTAATTGCACCTTCCATTATAATAACTGAAGAAGAAGTAGAGCAGATGTTAGGGCTGATGGAAGAAGCAATAAAAATGATTATGAAAGAAGTATAAAAAGGACAGAATCCAAGAACCTATGGAGGAAAAAGATGGATATTCTGAAAAAAATAGAAGAACTTGGAATCATTCCAGTCATCAAGATTGAAAACCCAGAAGATGCAATACCTCTTGCCCGTGCCCTTGCAACAGGAGGCTTACCTCTAGCTGAGATAACTTTCCGCACACAAGCAGCAGAAGAATCAATCCGTCGTATTGCCAAAAAAGTTCCGCAGGTGTTGGTTGGAGCGGGAACTGTCTTAACGGTTGACCAGGTTGACAGGGCATTAGATGCAGGCGCAAAGTTTATTGTATCTCCCGGGATTAATCCTGTAATTGTAAAACACTGCATCGCAAAAAATGCGCCTGTTTTCCCAGGCATAGCAACCCCTTCTGATATTGAAGTAGCACTGGGACTGGGAATTACGGTTATGAAGTTTTTCCCAGCAGAGGCACTCGGAGGCATTGAAACCTTAAAAGCACTAAGTGGCCCCTATGGACAGGTACGTTTTATGCCGCTGGGTGGGATTAATCCAGACAACATGAATAAGTATCTGGGATTTTCCAAAGTGGCAGCTGTAGGTGGAACATGGTTAGCAAAAGATGATGTTATAAAAGCAGGTGATTTTGATAAAATAACTGCTCTTACAGCAGAAGCAGTTAGTATTATGCTTGGTTTTGAATTTGCCCATCTTGGAATAAATGCTCCGGATGCCGAAACATCTCTTATGGCAACAAAACTTTTTTGCTCTATGTTTAATTTTCCCCTTAAAGAAGGCAATAGTTCCAATTTTGCGGGTAAAGGCATAGAAATTAACAAGAGCCGCGGTTTAGGAGAAAAAGGACATATTGCAATTGCCACAAATTCTATCAACAGGGCAGTTGCATGGCTTGAACGAACAGGAATTGAAGTAGACCACTCTTCGGCAAAAAAGGATGCTGGGGGAGCCCTTGTTGCAGTCTATCTTAAAAAAGAAGTATCTGGATTTGCCATACACCTATTGCAGAAAAAGTAATAGAAATTATTTAGAGATC
>CAZYYF010000107.1:1215-4644 GCA_964650875.1 uncultured bacterium | reverse complement strand
ATTTTTATTTATTTCTCAACTTCTTCACTTATAGTCTGTATTACCATCAGAAAGGGTAAGTATCCTAAAGTTGGGAAAATATGGTATAATATACTTAAATGAAGGATATCATTACAACCTTACAAAAATTGCATTACAGAATAGAAAATAAAATCGTTGGCAGGCTGGATGAATTTAAGAAGAACAATACAAAGCAGAAGATAGAGAAAGAATTTTTCTTCTGCCTTCTTACCCCACAGTGTCGGGCAAAGGTTTGCTGGGATAATATAGAAACACTTTCTTCCAGCGGTCTACTATACAGCGGTTCAGAGAAAGATATCTCAAATAACTTCCGGGGTATAAGATTTAGGAATAACAAGGCACATTACATTGTTGAAGCACGAGAAAAATTCTTTAATGGTAGTGGTTCTTTTTTACGCCTGATTTCTGAAGAAAAGGATTCTTTTTTTCTAAGACAATATATAGTTAAGAACATAAAGGGTATGGGATATAAAGAAGCCAGCCATTTTTTAAGAAATATTGGAAAAGGAGATGAACTATCAATACTTGATAGACATATCTTAAGAGGTTTGAAAAAAACCAGTGTTATAGAAGAAATTCCTGAAAGCCTTTCTGAAAAAAAATATCTTGAAATAGAAAAAGCAATGAAGAAATTTGCTATAGAAAAAGTTAAGGTGCCGGTTGCCCATCTTGATTTTTTGTTCTGGTATCTTTTTAATGGAGAGATTTTCAAGTAAACTAAGATAGTATCTCAATTGAACGCAAAGGGCAGTATATAACGGTTCAAATTTAAGGATAGAGTAAGGCGACGACGAAATCGAAGAGGCGATATACTGATAGTATATTGATGAAGCCGATGAGGAAGTCAACAACGCTATATCTTTGAAGACGAATTGGCATAAGTACAGAGAAAGGACTAAACACAATTGTAATTCCAACGTCGGTTGTTTATTATAGACTGCAATAAGGAGAATATCGTAAATGAATAGATATGAATGTAAGGTATGCGGGTATATTTACGACCCTGTTAAAGGCGACCATGAGGGAGGTATTAAACCAGGTACAGCCTTTGAATCATTACCTGAGAACTGGGTATGTCCTGTATGTGGTGCAGACAAAGACCAGTTTGAAAAAATTCAGTAGACAGGAGGTAGTAAAATATGATTGTAAAGGAAATAAAAAAAGGTGTTTATGGATTAATAATACATGATTGGTCAAGAAAACTTTTTGACTCACTTATTCCTCTTCCCGAGGGTACTACTTATAATGCTTATTTCATCCGTGATGAAAAAAATGTTCTTGTAGATACAGCAGATCCTCTTAAGACGGACAAACTTTTTGAAGGACTTAAAGAAATCAATGCGGATACCATTGATTATATTGTATCAAACCATTCTGAGCAAGACCATTCTGGAAGCATTCCTGCATTATTACAGGCATTTCCTAATTCTATGGTTGTAGCAAGTGAAAAGGCATCGGATTTCTTATCTTCTATGCTATTGGTTCCGCAAGAACGTATCTTAAAAATGCAGAATGGACAAACCTTGAATATCGGGTATAGAAACCTTAAATTTATATACTTTCCATGGGTACACTGGCCAGAAACAATGGTTACTTTTTGTCCTGAAGAAAAAATTCTTTTTTCGTGTGACTTATTTGGTTCGCATGTTGCAACAAGTGATTTTTATGCATCTTACAGTGAAAGGTTTTATCGCGCGGCAAAAAGATACTATGCAGAAATTATGATGCCTTTTAGAAACAGTATAAAAAAACATCTTGAACTTATTGACGAGATTGCTCCGGCTATTATTGCTCCGAGTCACGGACCTGTTTATGACAACCCTGCTTTTATTGTGGATCCTTACAAAGAATGGGTCTCTGATGATGTTAAAAATGAAGTTGTCATACCTTATGTTTCAATGCATGGAAGTGTTGAAAAAATGGTTGACTATTTTATCGATAGGCTTATAAAAAAAGGCATAGCAGTAAAACCTTTTAACCTAACCTCTGTAGACCTTGGAGAATTTGCTATGTCTCTTGTAGATGCAGCTACAGTTGTACTCGGAACTCCAATGGTTCTTGCCGGTCCGCATCCTGTCGCTCTATACGCTACATACCTCTTCAAGATTTTGAGACCTAAGACCAGGTTTGCTTCCATCATAGGTTCTTTTGGATGGGGCGGCAACTTGTTAAAGATAATAACGGAAATGTTGCCTTCAAATGTTGAAATCTTGCAACCTGTTCTTGCAAAAGGCTACCCTGATACACAGGATTTTCAGGAACTTGACAATCTTGTAGAAAAGATATCTGAAAAACATAATCAGTTTAACCTGAAATAAAACAATAGGAGACTACAGATGGCTACTTTTGATGTAAGTGAGATATTCCAGTTTGCTATCAGAATAGAGGAGAATGGAGAGAAGTTTTACAGAAAGGTTGCAGGAAAAAGTACAGAAAAAACGATAAAAGATTTGTTCAATTTCCTTGCGGATGAAGAGGTGAAACATAAGAAAACTTTTTCTGCAATGGTCAGCCGGATTGAAAAATACGAACCTGCAGAGACGTATCCCGGAGAATATTTCCAGTACCTTAAATCTTACGCTGATACAATTATTTTCCCTCCGGAGATAGAGAAAGAGATGAATTGCGAGAAGAATATGTCATGCATAATAGATTTTGCCATCAGGAGGGAACTTGATTCCATAATGTACTACCTTGAGACAAAGAGCTTTGTCAATGAAACACAGCATGAAATGCTTGATAAGATAATTGAGGAGGAAAGGCGCCATTTCGTGAAACTTTCACAGATTAAAACCCGTTTAAACAAAGAAACGTAATTTTTGCAAAAGGGAGAAAAGGGAGAATATTAAATGGATATGAATATTAAATTACAGGACGCATTCAATGAACAGATAAACAAGGAACTTTATTCTGCCTACCTCTATTTTTCCATGGCAACATATTTTGACGCTACGGGGTTGAAAGGTTTTTCCAACTGGATGAAGGAACAGGCGAAGGAGGAATACAGCCATGCCATGAAATTGTACGAACATCTTAAAGAAAGGGGAGTAAGGGCTCTGATGAAACCGATAGATCAGCCTCAGGTAGATTTCAAATCGCCTCTGCATGTTTTTGAGGAAACACTGGCCCATGAAAAAAAAGTTACAAAAATGATAGAAAACCTTTACGGCATGGCAAATGAGTTTGGGGATACTGCTGCTTCCATCGCGCTTCAGTGGTTTTTAAAAGAGCAGGTTGAGGAGGAAATCACCGCTTCTGGAATAGTGGAAAAATTAAGGATGATAAAAGACAAATCCGATGCGCTCTTTATGCTTGATAGCCAGCTGGGGGTGAGAGGTTAAAAAGGGAGGAATAAGATATGAAGGAAGTTTTTGACGACTATAGGAAAGCCATGATGCAATTTTCAAA
>CAZYYF010000107.1:0-1115 GCA_964650875.1 uncultured bacterium | reverse complement strand
TAAGGAGGTGCGAAAATGAAAGAGCTATTTCAGAGCGGAGATTGGACAAAAGAGAAACATATTCCAATGTTAGAGATTTTACGTGTGGATAAAGAAACAGGAATTGTTGTCAAAGCAATCATCGGGAAAGAAATTCCGCATCCCAATACAACAGCTCACCATATTGAGTGGATTGATATTTATTTTAGACCGGAAGATTCAAAATTTCCTTACCATATTGGCAGGTATGAATTTTTATCTCATGGTGCTTCTGTAGAAGGGGCGGATACCAGCACTATCTATTCAGTACCGGAAGTGGTTTTTTCATTCAAATCTGAAAAAAACGGAATGGTATATGCAGCTTCTTATTGCAATATCCACGGGTTATGGGAAAGTGTATTATTGCCAGTAAAAATTTAAACAGATTTATTAAGAGAGGAGGTGTTTTATAAATGTGTAAATGCTGTGGATGCGGAAGTAACAAGAAAGAAGAATACAAAAAAGGTGAACAAGTGTACGAGTGCAAGAAATGTGGTCGAACGGCAAAGGAAGAACAATATTGTTGTGGACAGATGATGAAGAAAAAAAAATAATGGACGGTTTCAATATAACAGGTATTTTAGGAAGTCCCAGGCAGGGAGGTAACAGTGAAATTTTGCTTGACACTTGTCTTAAATCTGCCGAAAAACAGGGTGCCCATATTGAGAGGTTTGTCTTAAACAAGATGAAATTTGTTCCCTGTCAGGAATGTGAAGAGATGCCAACAGATGGTAGATGCAAGATAAAAGACGATATGCAGAAAATCTACCCTGTCATAGAATCGGCAGATGCTATTGTTATTGCCTGTCCGGTTTTTTTTGGAAGTCTTTCCGCCCAGACAAAAATGATGATAGATAGGTTTCAGTGCCAGTGGATAGGAATAAATGCCTCCAAGAGTTATAGGAACCTAAAGAAAAAGAAAGGGGTATTTTTTTCAGTGGAAGCCAGCGGCAGGCAGGATTTTTTTGACAATGCAAAAGCAGTCATTAAGAACTTTTTTGTGACTGTGGGGGCTACCTATCAATATGAACTTTTCTGCCGGTTTGTTGATAAAAAAGGGGCAATAAAAAATTATCCTGAATGTATCAGGAAAGCAA
>CAZYYF010000106.1:0-4736 GCA_964650875.1 uncultured bacterium | reverse complement strand
TATTCAGGTTCTATCGTCTGGGTTATTTCTGCTATCCTCTTTAAGCCAAGATAACTACCTGCATTGAGAAAAAAAGAATGGTAATAGTCCTCAGGGTCAGCAACCTTTCCGTCAACCATCCCATAAAATCCCTTTTTACGACATTCCTCTGTCTTGTTCTTTTCTCTCCACTGTAAGATATATTCCACTGCCTTTTTTATGTGCGGCATTACCTTTATAAGCCACTTTTTATCTCCGGTATACCGGAAATGTTCTCCTGCTACCCACAACACAGGTCCCGTTTCACTTTCGTATCCACCAAAGTTCTGTATGAAACCATTTTCCTGCTGTCGTTCAAAGAAAAACTGTATGGATCGTTCTGCTAATTTATGCCATCCAACTGAATCAAAATACTGTATGATAGGTGCACTTTCAGTACCTATGGGACTATACCACCCGATATGAGGGGCCACAGGACCATCAGGCTCTTTACCTAAAGCAACTATGTCACAGTGGAGCAGGCCTGCTTTCACAGCCTCGTTTATTTTCTGTTCCGGAAGATTGAATATAGCAGCGGTCTCCAGTTTTTTCAGCCAATAGATACGCGCTGCTTCAAGATGCCTGTCAAAATCAATCCTTGCAAGGTTATCCCCCCTTGCTAACGGCAAGGGAGAATGTGGAATAAATATGTCAAATACCGCTTTTTCACCTGGTGCCAAAAGTACAGCCATCTCACGTTGTGGAATAGGTTTCCCATTAAAAAGAGTTAAAGACAATATCTTGTCTTCAAACAAAGTCGTACCCTTTGTTTCATCAAAACAAATACCTGGTTTATCATCGCCAATGGTAAAATACGGACTCTTAAACCATGCATAACAAGGTACCTTTCCCGTATTTACTGCCTCCACCCGACAACATAAAACCACCTCCTGTTCCCTGTTATACATCTCTTCTTCAAGAAAATGTTTTATTTCTTCTCTCTCTTGTTTACCGAGCCTATTACCTCCAGAATTGGCATAAGCAGCAAGCCAGTGAGTCCCTCTTATACCTTCTTCTTTAAGAGGCCCTTTTTCCAGAGAAGCAAACCCAGTTACATAATAATGCATAATGTTTTCCTTCTGTATCGCACGTAAAATCGGAAGACTGCCTTCTTCCAACCAACGAGATATCTCATACCTACACGCAGCCCCTTGACCAATAGCAAAATAAAGGTCATCAGATGGCCAGAGTTTATTTTTATGTGCAAGATAACAGGAAGAAATTTTTCCGAAAAAACCAAATTGTTCCTGATACCCAAAACGGAAAATCCTCATATCTCTGGATATCCCAAGCCAGGTGGGTGCATACTGCTGTCTGTTGCCAGAAGCAGCATTTTCAAAACTCTCCTCAGGTTCATTGTCAAACCTTATAAAATCTGACTGGATATTTTTCTTTCTTATGGCTTCGGATATCTCTTCATAAGAGAAGGCACATCTACCAGGCATAACAGCAACCTGGTATTCTGGTATCCAGATAGGATTTTCAGAATGAAGAGCATCCCTGAGAAAAAAAGAAAAAGAGGTCTTATTGCTTTTCACCCTTACAATTGTCGCAAATGCCCCAGGCTCTACTTTCGCCCCAGCGATAGATACTTCAAGAGTTCCCTCACCTCCAGCAAATGTAAAACTATTGCCTATACATTGCCCATTGCCAGCAAAAACCTTCACAGAATCCACTTTCCCATAAACAGCCTCTATAACCCCTTTCTTGGGCGGTTGTTTCCAGGTGATTTTAATAGATTGTTTCACAGCCTTTTCCTTTTGTAAATGCACATTTGTCTTAAAAAGACATTTGTTTTTAAGTATAACCCATTTTCAATTTCATATCAAAAACTTGTCTGGATTCAAAAGCATATTTGTAGTAACATACCAGTAAAATAAAAAAATTGACACAAAAGATAAATAAATTGTATAATTTAACTTTAATAATTTAGTAATTCCTTATTAATTTAAGCCCTCATCGACTAGCGGTTAGGTCACCACTCTTTCAAGGTGGTAGCGCCGGTTCGAGTCCGGCTGGGGGCGCATATTACAGATTTTTTTCTATGCATCTTAACTGGCGATAGGATGAAAAGAAAAGTTTTAACAATAGATGGCACAGGGACTTTTAATATAAAACAAGAGGATATCCCTTTATTAAAAGAATATGAGATTTTAGTTGAAGTCAAGGCTTCTGGAATAAGTCCTGGCACTGAACTTGCAGGAATAAAATACCTTCGCGCACATCCTTCTACTTCTTCGCAGGGGCGGGCTTTTGGTTATCAAAATGCAGGCATTGTTATTAAAAAAGGTAATCTGGTTAGAAACATAGATAAAGGTATGAGGGTTGCCTGCATGGGACCTGGCGCCAGGCATTCAAACCTGGCAGTTGTACCTCAAAATCTTTGCGTTCCTATTCCAGAAAATCTTTCATTTGAGGAAGCTGCTTTTACGAATCTTGCAGGAACTGCTGTGCAGGCAGTAAGAAGGGCAGACCTTGAATTTGGAGAACATGTACTGGTAACAGGACTGGGGTTACTCGGTAATATGATAGGACAACTATCATCTATCTGTGGAACACATGTAATAGGAGCAGACTATATCCAGAAGAGAAGAGCAATAGCATTAAAAACAGGTTTTGAAATTGCTGTAACCCCGGATGAAAATGGCAACTGGCTTAAACAATGTATGGATTTCTCTTCACCTTACGGCATAGACTGCGCCTTCATCTGTTTTGGCGGTGATGCTACTCTTATTTTAGAGAATATTAAAAAGGTTATGAAAACAGCACCAGATGGTCATTTCATGGGCCGTATTGTAATACCTGGAGGTTGCGAGATAAAAACAAGGTTTGGGTCAGGTTTAGGTAATATAGATATAAGATGTTCGGCAAGAACAGGCCCAGGCTACCACGACACTCTATACGAACAGGGTATTGATTATCCTAAAACCATTGTTCCATGGACAACCAGGCGGAATCTTCAGGAATTTTACAGGGCTGCAGCAATCGGTAAAATTAAAATGAAACCACTTATAACACATACATTTCCTCTGGAGAAAGGACCTGACGCTTGCAACTTACTTGTTGACCATCCGGAAGAAACGTTGGGTGTGGTTTTAAAACCATGAAGGTAAGTAACAATTGTTCATTTTAGAAGGTAGACATCTTATGGAATAATAAGTTTCTGTCCTATATAAACAGTATCTTTTTTAAGTTTATTTACTTCCATTATCGTTTTCTCTGTTGTCTTAAACTGGCTGGCAATTTTCCCAAGAGTATCTCCTTTTTTAACTGTATAATACCGAGAAGTAGATGTACTGGATGACTTCTGGGATTTGTCTTCAGTTTTTACAGGAGAAACATCTTCTGTTATATTAAGTTCTGATTTTAAATTTGCAACTTCTTGTTTAAGGCTGAAAATTTCACTTTCCTGTCTTGTGAGTTCGTCTAAAAAAACCTGGATATTCTTCCCTATTTTTTCTTCCAATAGGCCGATTTTAACAGTGCTTTTTTCCACATCAGCAGAGATGTTATTAAGAGATTCTGCAATTTTGATCTGTGCCTGGTTGATTACTAACATATCATTTTGTATGGAAGAAAGATTTTTACTCAGCAGAGAAATTGAAGCAATAATATCACTGTAAGTTTTTTTGAGTCCTTCCAGGTCTCTACGTATCTCAAAATCCTTTTGCTCTACAGACACCCTATCTTTTTTCATCTCTTCTGTAAATTTGTAATCAATCTCGTCTATCTTACCATACAGTTTTCTTATATCATCGTTGATTAGAGAAATCTGTGAAGAAATGACAGCCTTTTCTTTTATCAAATTTTCAGATACGGAGGAAAACCTTTCGTTTGTATTTGTTTCAAGGTTCTGCAAACGTTCAGATATTACCTTTGATGTTGTATAAAAATCATCCTGTACATTAGAAACCTTATGTTCAACAACACCTATGTCCTCTTTCGTAGCAATAGTTTCACATCCTGTAAACAACAAAGATAAAGTACATACAACAGATACAAACAACAGAAATTTTTGTTCCATTTTTACTCCGCTATCTTAAACTCTGCTCTTCTGTTTTTTGCCCATGCTTCTTCATTGTGGCGAGGGTCAATCGGCATATCTTCCCCGAAACTTACAGTATAAAGCCTTTTGGGGGAAACTCCTAATTCCACCAGAAATCTTCTGGTAGATAAAGCACGCTGTTCCCCCAGCACAAGGTTATATTCTCTGGTTCCTCTGTCATCACAATGTCCTTCTATAAGAACCTCTACACCAGGGTTTTCCAGAAGATATTTGGCTATTTTTGTCAACGTAGGCACATCAACCGGACGTATATCATATTTATCAAAGTCAAAATGTATATTTGTAAAAATAAGTGCCAATTCAGGGCTTATCTCAGAAGGTGATTTAAATGCTTTATCAGGAATAGGTTGGAGAGGTAACTCTTCTCCTTTTGTTGCCTGCTGAGTTTCATATGACGTGGCTTTCCCACTATCAGCAGGTTTAGATGGAGAAACTGAGGTGCCTGAAACACCAGAACTGGGTGTAGGAGTAGGTGTTGTAGATTCACTGCCGTGGGATACAACAGAAGGTGAGACTGCTTCAGAAGTTTTTTCTTGCACCTTTTTTTCTTTTGCTCGTTTAGAACAATGGCAACCTGTGGCAAAAAATATTACTGTAAGACACACAATAAAAATTCTGAGATTTTTCATCATTTCTCCTTTTAGGGTTTTTT
>CAZYYF010000105.1:3527-4813 GCA_964650875.1 uncultured bacterium | reverse complement strand
CCTCCCTTCCTAAAGAAGAGTGCTATGCCGAGGGAGGGAGTCGAACCCTCACGGGGAGTGATCCCCAACGGATTTTAAGTCCGTTGCGTCTGCCATTCCGCCACCCCGGCTTATACTATCTTTCATTAATATTCTTGTAATTATCTGGTTCAATAAAATTTACAATGTTTACCTCATATGTCTCCAAAGGACGTCGGATTGCCACGGCAGAAAACGCCTCGCAACGACAACCCGGGGGGGGCACCCTCGCAATGACAACACGGTGTTCAGTGAATATTTACCTCTTATTAGTGACTATCTCTATATTATAACAGTTTCATCCAATCTTTCAAGTATTATAACTTTTACCGTCCATAACCACTATTTTGTGTTTGCTTCTGTGCATAAGGACGTTGATTTTGTTTTTTTTATCCACTCCAAAGGTATCTTTTGTATATCAGTATGCCTGTGGTCAATAATAATAGGTTCTTTCCTGTTTTCACTGTGGCACACCAACGGTAGACATAAAAAGAATATACTTAATGAATAAACAAAATATCTTTTCATACCTTCGCCCGTTTTATTACATAGTTCTGCCAAAATTGGCTATGCTTTAAGTAATGTTTCCTTGACCCTCCATTGGAATTGCCAGGTATAATACGGTTGCAATGAGGTCCCGTGAGGGGACATCCCTTCGCACCAACTCCCTGAAAGGGTAAAATCTAGTGTTGTTAAACAATTAACCCTAACAAGAAGGTCGGTATGTGTACAAAGAATACAAGATATATTAGCATAATATTCAACAAATGCTAAATTTATTGCTACCACTGTATAAGTTTTCTCAGGAAGGAAAACAGGAATCAATCAATCGAGATACCCATCTGTCTTCAAAAGATCAAAGGTTACCATCTTCTTGCTGTGAGTTAATTTTGTTCTGATTTACCAGAATTTTCTTTAGGCACTACTGAAAGTGTAAATAATATTGACAATTTGCAAAGGTACGTGGTAAAGTAAATGCAATAGGTAATTGGTTAAAAATAAGATTCAGTCTGCTTTCAACACTATGCAAAAACAGAGCAATAGAAGAAGATATCTGAAAGAACCTCTAAGGAGATGAGAAAGATGTCAGACTGTTTTTATCACACAGGTAGGCCAGCTGTCACAAGATGCAAACAGTGCGGAAGACCCCTTTGTGGAGAATGTAAGATAGTACAACAGACAGGAATCTTCTGTAGTGAAAAATGTGCAGATAGGTTTAAAATTTTTGTTCAAAGGGCACAAGAACTCGAGGCAAAAAAAACAACAAG
>CAZYYF010000105.1:0-3427 GCA_964650875.1 uncultured bacterium | reverse complement strand
AGGTTAAACACACTTACGGCAATTTTAAGCAGTTTTGATTGCCGAAGATAGACTGAAAATTCTTTGTTGAGAGATAGGAATTTGTTTTTAACATAGGAGAAAAAAAATGACAGACAATAAAGGTTTAATTGAATGTCCTGATGGCCCAATTAATCTGACCGACGAAAATTTTGAAGAGGCAGTGAAAAAGTATAAAACACTTATTGTCGATTTCTGGGCACCCTGGTGTATGCCCTGCAAGATACTCGCCCCTACGGTGGAAAGCCTTGCGAAGAAACATCAGGGAACCGTGGTTTTTGGGAAAATTAATATTGATGAAAACGAATCTATTCCTACAAAGTACAATATAATGTCTATCCCTACACTCATAGTCTTCAAGGATGGCAAGCCAGTAGAACAGATTGTTGGGGTAGTGCCTGAAAAAACAATTGAAGAGAAAATATTCAGTAGTTGATTTTTATTTGAGGGGGTTTCATATATCTTCTTCGGAAAAAACTTCTGCCTGAAAAGTATACACCTCTGTCTCGGGATTTTTCCATGCATCTTTAGGTAGACCTGCTTTGTACATACAAAGGTTATCCAGAAATTCTTCTTTGCTCCACCCTGTTTCTTCAGCAACCTGAGGAAGAAAAACTCCCTGCGCCCATCCTTTTTTAACTATGACACCATCTCTACCGAGAATTATTTCTTCCGGGTTTTTTATCCTTTGTGGGACAGTAAGAACGGAAATTTCAATTTTGATTTCTTCAAGCTCTTCATAAACAATAGGTGAAAATCTCGGGTCTCTTGTAGCAGATTGTATAGCCATAGCGCTTACTGCTTTTGCAAGAGGTTCAACAGGCTCAATGTATCCTATGCAACCTCGTAAGTTGCCATTTTTTTTTAGTGTAACGAAGACTCCTCTTTTTTCTTCTAAAACAGGGTCCTTAATATTAGGGAGTGAAAATTTTTCTCCTGAAAGATGCGCCTTAAGAGTATCTCTTGCAATTTTTAAAAGCTGTTTTTTCTGTATGTCTGTTAACATCTCTCCTCCGTTTTTAGGCCAGATGGATTGCATCCATATATCATAATAAATCAGTGAGATTCCTCCTTCTTCCCATCAAAGGGTTGATTGAGGACTATATACGTATGTATTCTTACTGTATGGTATAAACTCAATTTATATAAGAGATCCAAGCAGTTTTATCGCTGTGTCTGCTATGATTTCACCCGCTCCACATGCAATCGGTGAACTTACGGGCTCATATCCCTCCTGCGCATAAGCTTCTTTATGGGCAATGTATCCAAAGCTGTCAAGTCCAAGTTCAACAATAAATGTGCGGTGGAAAGGCGAATGTTTTTTTATATAAAGACCCAGTTCTACAAAATATTCTCCTGGTATACTTACAAAAGCAGTATCTCCTATCCTGATTGCTGCCATTTCCGTGGTAACTTCTCCTTTGCCAAGTGTTGATGCTCTGAGTATTGCTAGTCCCGAGAGATATTCAAGGTTGTGCAGACTTCCTTCTGCAAATACGGCTCTTCTGGCTTTTGCAAGAGATTCGTCATTGTATTCTTTGAGAGGTAGTCTTACGGTAATCTTTGTTCCTCCAATCTTTATATCTCTACTAAAATTTTCCATTCTGCTTACTGTCTTCAACACTTCAGATCCAAGAATTCGTCCTATACGGCTGGCATGCTCAAAGTATTCGTATGTTTTGGCCTTATCCCTGGTGACATCTATGTGATTTATGTTGCCCATCGCTCCAGATGTATATATAAAACCTGCAGGTTCCCCGAGAATTGTTTTTATTGTTTTTTTCATTACGCCGGGAAAATCAGCAGAGATATAATTTCCTCCTATAGTATCCAGGTGAAGAGCAAAGTTGACTATAACTCCGGATATTTTTGAAAAACCCTCTCCAAATGCTAAAACTCCCACTTCGGGGTCAATAGGTCCTGCTGGTTTTACTATATCAGGGGCGCCAATATCAGGATTGGTTTTGACTGTACCATCTTTCATCAGATATCTTCTGTTGAAAGAAACTTTATCTTCGTATCCACTCATACATGCAACTCCTGTCTCAGACATAGACTTTGTTGCCTGGATAACAGCAGAAGATATGTAATGAGGAAGTATTGAAAGCCACTTCAAATCTCTTGAGTTTTCCCACCCAGGCAAAACTGGGTCCTCATCATCAACTACAGGTCCTGTATGTGTATGTGTTCCACATATAATTATCTTATCTTCCTCTATACCGGTTTTTCCTTTTACTATCGTTCTTGCTTCTTGCACAACCTCTTTGTTGACACATATCAGGTCGCAGGATACAAGACAAATCCTTTGATTTCCGTTGTCAACAACCATAGCGTTTGCAAAAAGAGGGTCATGTATCTTTTCACTCACGCGGGGAAGAAAATATCCCTGGAGGGCACAACCAATAGGTGGGGTAATCTCAACACTGCCGAAACCTGCTTTTATCATTTTTATGCTCCTTTGTCCCACACAAGATCCGTTTTTTGTTTGTCTTACAAGGGGCTATTGTTTATAAATATTCAGCCTACTATTGCAAGGAGTGAAATCCTTTCAATTATTATGAGACCGCTGCATCATAAGACTCTGGCAATTAATACCAATTCGTCTTCAAAGATAAATATTCATTGAACACCGTGTTGTCATTGCGAGGGGATGAGCCCCCCTCGTTTGTCATTGGGATTGCCACGTCATAAAAAACATTCCTCGCAATGACCATCGAGGGGCAGGCTCCGCAATCCGACAAAGGACGTCGGATTGCCACGGTCATAACATTAAGGCATATCAATTAATCTGAATTTTATACAACTGATTCTTTTCGTCAATTACATAGAACTGAAACTGATCCCCTGTATAGCTCGGACCTAGAGGATAAGCTTCATCCGCAGCAATAGTAACCTCGCGCAGACGGTTTTTTGTCATTGCTTCTACATGTCCATCAACAAAAAGAAAGTTCGCAGTAGCCCCTGGATGCCTGAAATGTACTTTGCCTTGACCTCCACCTGACCCTGAGCTATATGTGAGAGTTCTAAATTGGTTTCCGTGGTTTGATGCCCCAGGGTCATAGAGAAAAGTATCTGTAAGTAGCCATAAAAATGAAGGGTTTTTTATGTAAGAAAGATACAGATACAATGGATTTCCAGAAGATTTAACTGGTTCATACAGAGCATTACTTTTATATCCCCAAAATCCTGTACTAGCTCTCAGTCCATAGGTGTAATTTACCGATGTATAGGTATAAGGTTTCCATCCAGGGCAGACAATAAGGTTGTTTACTCCATTGGAACTATAACGATCCCACGCACGATACCATGGGTCAGCACCAGCTGCTACCACAAGAATATCATTCCAGTCCTGGGCATACATCAGGATAACTACACCTAACTGCTTGAGGTTATTCATGCAGGTAGCAGA
>CAZYYF010000104.1:0-4825 GCA_964650875.1 uncultured bacterium | reverse complement strand
CGTTGGAGTATCGTGCAATATCGACACGCCCGAGCAACCGGGGGGACATCTCCCCGGCGGTGAAATTGGTCTGAACGAGCGTCACTCTAGGCATGATTTTTTTCAGACTTTGGCATGGTGTCGTCTCCCGTCAGTATCGGCTGGAAAGCAGGCGAAAGTCGCCGAGCGTTTCGGGTGGGTCGTCCTGTCCGTCTGCGGCACGTGCTCGCTTCAGTGCCATCTCCATCTCACGTACGCGCAGATCTTCGAGACTGGTCGATTGCGTGATCGCGTAAGCCATGCGGGCGGCCATCGCGAGCTGCATCGATTCGACGAAGCCAGCATCCCATGTGGCTTCGTTGGTGTTGTGGAAGACGTAGCGCAGCTTCAGCGTGTCAGTGTCGGCCAGGATGCGCTGTCCTTCGCTTCGGAAGTCTATCTCTTCACCGTAGTCTCCAACCGAAAGCGTGCGAATCCAGTCCGACGGCAGAGTAAATTGGTATGTGTATCCGAATGGCGGCATCGCCACATCTGGCGCCAGCACGACGCGCTTGATTGCGCAGTTCCACGGATGCGACCGCAGCATCTCGTCGCGCACCTGCGGGTAAAGGTTGGCCGCCAATCGTGCCCTGTCGGTGCCCTCGTTCAAATCGTTGATGGTTTGCGCACCGAGCATCAGCAGTGCGTTTGAGCATATAGAGACACTGGTCGCCATGTTCTGAGTCCTGAAGAAAAAACCGGGGCACATGGCCCCGGTCAAAGTGCTTCACTGGAGGGAGATTAAACCGGGAAGCGGTCAGTTGCCGTTGACGTACTGCACCTTCATGGCGATGGTGCCGTTCGAGGCGGCCGCGGCCGTCAGGGTGACGGCGATGTCGTAGAGCTTGTACGTGTCGGCCGCGAGGCCGAGCGCCTGCCACAAGGGCTTTTCGACATCTGCGTGACCGAAACCGGCACCAGCATCGGCGGCATCGGCTTCGTGCGTCACGTCCTGATTTACCAGCGCCGCGGCCAGCGACTGAGCCGAGGCGAAGAAGTCGGCATCGACGACGGCGCCACCGTTGGCGGCAATGTCATAGATGCCCACGTCGCCGGCGCAGGACGTGATCGCATCGCACGACAGCATCACGCGCGAAACGCGGTCGCCGGAGCGGATGCGGGCCAGGCGGAAGGTGGAGCCGATCGAGTCGCCGTTGACGGCTTCGACAGTGCCGACCGACTCGCGAAGACGGCCGCTGGCAATCTTCAGCGAGGTGTTGGTCTGCGTCGCCGCGTCGGCGTTGGTGACGGCGGTGGACTTGGTGTTTACGACTGCCATGTCGTTCTCCTTTCAATCGTTGGTGATTAGGGTTCCTGACAGGCGATCTCGACGACCTTCTCTTCTTCGACCCGCACCGCGCCAATGGACATCTTGGCGTAGATGCGGACGTTGAAGCCCTTGCCGGGGTCTTCGCCGATGCGCGTCATGATGTTTTCGCCGACGCCGAGCGTTACGCCGGACTTCGCCCAGGCGTAGCAGTAACGGGTCGTCGTCGCCTTCTGCAGGCGCTCCAGCGGGATCATGCGGAAGCCCATCAGCGAGGCGTTCTTCAGCGTGCCGTCCATCAGCGACAGCACGGTGTTGACCTCGGTGTTGGTCAGCGAGGTGTCTGTCAGCAGGTCGGAAAGCTGCGACGAGGCGTAGACCATGAACAGCTCTTCGCCGGCTTCGGCGTCGGCTTCGTTCTGGCGAAACAGCTTGCGTGCCTGAATCATCTTCGCCTTTGTCAGGCCGGTACCGCCGACGGCGACCTTCTGACCGGCCGGCAGGATGATGTTGCCGGTCGAGCTGCGCGAGTTGCCGCCCAGGGCCGAGACGATCACGTCATCCTTCGCCCGGTTCAGCGAGGCGACCATCGCCGCGACGTAATCCGATTGCGGATCGGTCAGCATTCGAATCTTGTCCTGATCGTCGATCATGTCGCCGTCTTCCCAGTCGAACAGATCGACGTAGCGGGTGCTGTGCGGCTGGTCGTTGATCGGGGTGTCGGCGTGGCGGGCGATGCGGCGCTGCGCGGTGCGCTGGCCGAGACGGTTAATCGACTTCGACATGCCCTTGATGCCGGATTCGACGAGGACGCAGCTTTCGAGCCGCGAGTTTTTTTGTTGTGCAACGTGGATGAAGTTATCCGCGAACTGCTGCACAAACGCTTCAGTGATGTACTGAGACATGGTGCGCTCCTAGAAATTGAACGGTTTCGCCTTCCAGGGTGTCCGCACTGCGGGCCTGCTTCTTCGGGATCGAGCATCGGCGTGTCATGCGCGACCTGCGGGACTCGTCGGGTATCTGCGCGCCACCGCAGGCCGCCCGGATAACCGGGAATGCCTGCGATGATCGTGCGAGAGTGAGGTCGGTTTCCCGACCTTTTGATGGAACGAGCGGTCAGGCGACCGTCGGGCGGCTTGCGCCACCGCCAAGGCGTTGCGCCTTGGTGCCGTAACGGCGGTTGTAGAGGGCGTCGAATTCGGCCTTGACCTGCTTGCGGCGCGGGTCGGACTGGGGCAGCTTCTCCAGCTCGGCGCGCAGATCGGCCGCCTTGGTGTTGAAGTCGCCCTCGGGGATGCCGCCACCGTTGACCGGGCTATCTTCCTGCATTTCCTTGCCTATGTTCGCCAGCAGTCGCAGGACTATCGGGTTATTGCCAATCTCGTCGATCTTGGCCTGGTCAGCCTCGGAAGCGAAAGCGCTGAAGGCCTTGAAGGCGAGGCCGACATTCTGTTTGAACTCGACATCGGTCTTCCACACCTGGCGCAGTTCGGCAGTCGCGGCCTTGTCGTCGAGTTGCTTGGCGCCACCGATTAACTTCGGCGCCTGTTGCAGGTACTCCGACAGGACAAACGAAAGCTGATCGTTGGTGATGCCCTTCGCGTGCGCCGCCTTGAGGAATCCCTGCATTTCTGGATCGGCCTTGAACTCGTCCCAGTTGAAGCCTTCCATCTCGACCTTCGGGGCGTACTCTTCCGGGGTATTCGGTGGCACGTCACCGGAGCCGAGCTTTTGTTCGAGGTGGCGATGCGCCTCGGCTACCTTGCGCGCCGACGCTTCGATGTCGATCGCACCGTCCGCTTTGGTGACGCGGTACTTCTCTGGAATCCAGTCGTTGGGGCCAGAAGCAGCGCCGCCTGCAGCGCCTTGTCCACTTCCTGCCGCAGCCGCGCCGGTAGCCAGGACGCTGCCAGATGATGCACCAGCGCCACCTGCCGCACCGTTCGCGCTGCCCCGGCCTGCTCCAGCAGCACCCGATGCACCCGCATCGCCTGCGACTGCTGCACCGCCAGACGCGCCGCCCTGCGTTCCATCGCCAGCTTGATCCATGAAAACATGTCTATTCCTCATCGGTTATTACTCCGTGTGCTTGGTTGATACGCCCGAGAATGAAATCCAAAACGCTGCGGCGGCCAGCGTTAAAACAGGTCTGGCGATCCCCTTCTAGGCCGCCCTTCACGTAGATGCCGCCCCCGAAGCGAGCGGTCAGGTCATCGAGGATCAGGCGACCCTCGGCATGGTTCTCAAACACCCGGGCGTAGGCCTCGGGCGTTGCCTTGTTTTCTGAAGCCATTGGTCAGTCCTGCGAGCATGGCGGCCTCCAGGCGTCCGAGTAGCTTCTTCCGCATCTCGTCTCCGTGGCCGCGCTTCATTGCGAGATAGGCATCGCGCATCAGGCGGCGCCGCTTTTTCGACGGGGTGTAGTCGATGGAGTACCAGTTCGAGATGTCGGTGCCGAACTCTTCCGCCGGCAGCATTGCCTCGATCTGTTGGTCGCTGGCGCCCTCGATCAGCTCAAGTAGGGAGAGATGCGAGAATGTCATGTGTAGGCTATAGCGACCTTCACTTCGGAGGCGCCGATGGCGGTGGTGTCGGTGTCAACCATGTTTGCGGTGATCGCGAGCGCGATTCCAGTCAAACATCGGTACCCCAAGACTCCAAAATCGACATACGCCAACGCGCCCGCCGCAACCGGAATGACCAAAATAGGCACGTCGGTTCCGACGGTTGGCGCACTGGCTTTGTTGTACAGTTTGACGTACCGCGCGGTGGCCGCCGAGTTGCTTATTGCGATCAGATACAACACGCCACCAGACGATTTAATGCTGGTGGAGTTCGTGGAGGCAGCGCTGTTGATGTTGCTGGCGGATGGGTTGATTGGGGTTGAAGTAACAGGCTGCGAGCCACTGACTTGCGCGGCCGGGATGGGCTCCGTCGCATATGTTCCGCGTTGCATTTTCCAAGTCGCGGTGCCACTGGTGTGGCTGGTCGCCCGAACACGAAACCAGTTGCAGCCATTGACGGATGCTTCCCACGCGTAGGCCGGCGTCCCAGACATCGTGCCGGTGGTATAGTCGATATAGTTCGAGTTGCTGCGCACTGTAAGCAGCTGGAACCAGTTTCCATCCGTGCCGTTAGTGCTGTCCAAGCTTCCTTCAAACGTGCAATTGTGCCCGGCCAGCGCGGCAGTAGACAACGCGACAACCACATTCGATGCGCGAGATACTTCACAGGCCACCGACTGTCCGACTGCCGTAATATTCCCGCTTACCAGGGGGTAACTCGCCGGTTGAGCAGACACTTTTAGCCTGCCTGCCTCGTCGGTCTTGAGCGCCGAATAATCTCCATCTGTATCAACGGCAGATGTGTCCGAGTCTCGGCGCTGTGCAAGCACCACGACACCGTAGTCTCCGGATGCGCCCGGCGTGTCCTCTGCCTTGACGAACGCACCGACAACCGGCATAGGGTTGGCCGCACTGACCAGCGTCGCGGCGTCGAGATCGCCGAAGGCCAGCTTGCTGATCGGGTAATGTACGCCGG
>CAZYYF010000103.1:0-4852 GCA_964650875.1 uncultured bacterium | reverse complement strand
GCCGATGGCACCCGTGATGCCCGGTATCTCCGTCAGGCGGAAGTCCTCCTCCCAGTAGCCCGTCAAGAGGAAGGCCGAGTTGGTCTTCAGGATCAGAAGCTGGTCGTTCCAAGTCACGAGGCCAACGATAGGGGCACTGTCCCCCACGGTGATTTGGTTGGTGATGGGCCAATAGAAGCACTCACTCGGCTGGCTGTAGAAGAGGACGTTCTGGAGGTTATCGGTATAGACGCCGCCGGTGGCCGTGCCGCCGCTACTGCTGCCGACAGAGGTCGCCAACGCATAGGTGAAGGACTTGCTGCTGGGCACACTCAGGACCGTGAAGGAGCCATTGTAGGCACTTTCGGTGACACCTGCGACGACGACGGTCTCGCCGATGTTGAAGCCGTGGTCGGTCGCGGTGGTGATGGTGGCGGTGCCGGAAGACCATGACGCATTGCTTATATTCGCAACGCTCTTGTAGCTCTCCCCGGCGTAGCATACGCCAGCCATGTAGAGGCGATCGCGGTGAAAGACCAGCAGATCGCCGCGAGGCGGGATGGCGTGGTCGAAGGCGATTGCTTCGCCCAGCTCTTCCTCCGGTGTGTTGTCAACGAAGGTCGTCGTGCTGTTATCGTTGATGGTTGCCAGGTAGAGAAACTCGCTACCGCGGACGCCCGGCTCAATGACCTCGCTGTAGGCCCGGTAGAGTTTGCGGTAGGTGACCCCTGTCGGCCCGGTAGGGATGTTGGAGAGGTCAACATGGATGTAGGAAATGCCCCCGGAAAGTGTCGAGCCGGAGACGTCCAGGCGCGTCTCGAGGCAGGAGAGGGGGATGCTGTTGCCGCTGCTGCCAGCCTCCTTGGCAGTGAAGGTAAGGCTCAGGGAGACGCCCGGGACGTAGTTGACAGCGGCGGTGACGTACTGGTTGGCGGGCATGCTGAGGGACTGTCCAACCCCTGGCACAGCATAGTTGCCGCCATTGTTGATGAGTTCCGCGAGGTTACGGAAGGCCGTGACGGCATCCGTCTCGGCATCGCCGGAGTTGGGCACGTAGACCGAGCCCGCGCTCTCAACCTCTTCCCAGTCCTCGTCACGGATGAAGGTGTAGGCCGTGTAGCCAACTGACACCCAATCGTAGCTGGTAGGGCGGGCGTTCCAAGTGGTCTGCGAGAAGGTGCCCGTCGCGGTGCTCTCCTCGATGTCCACGTCCACAATGGGCCCCGGCATGCTCTCGAAGTTCTCGTTGCCATAGACCACATAGTAGCTATACCGGCCAACGGGAAGGCTGGCGGGGCTACTGCTATCGGCAGTGGCCGTGGGGGCGGTGGTGGGTGTCGCCAGGCCGATATCGGTAAGGGTGCTGCCGTTCCAGACCTTCGTCGGCATCCCGTTGTTGAAGCCCAAGCTTCGGCCCGAAGCGATAATGAGGCGGTCCTGCCAGTTGGCGAAAGCCCAGTAGGGCTCGGCGGGCAGGTCGTCACTCACCTCGGTCCAGGTGTTGGCAGCGAAGAGCTCGTAGCCGTACTCCCACTGCGTCGGCATCTCACTCCAGTCCGTCTCCATGTAGTACATCTTGCCTTCGTCGGAGAAGCACAGAAGCTGATTATGGTCAGCAGAGTAGTACTCAACGAAGGCCGTGGGCCATGTGGGACGGACGATGCCGCTACCCGATACAGCATCGGGACCGGCCTGTGTGTAGGTGAAGGTGTTGCGCGCGGGCGTACTCGTAACTATGTGTTCGCCATCGAAGGAGCTGTCGTCAACCTTGCTGATAACGACGCGGTTGCCGGTCACAAGGCCGTGCTCAGCGCCCGTGGTGATGGTGACAACGCCTCCGGAGCGCACCGCACCGTTGTTGGCCGGGGTCCTGATATTCAGCGCATCGAGGCAGCCGCAGACCTTCTCGGGGGTCTTGATCTTCAGCTGATTGCGATACCAGTAGGCGCGGCCGTTGCTGAAGCGAAGGTTGCGGGCATCGAGGAGTAGGCCGTCGTTCACAAGCTCCTGGGGCACGAAGACCTCGGGGTAGATGCCGGTACGATGCGGGTCTATCCCCAGGAAGCCACGCCAATGGACGCTCTCGCGTTCTCCGAAGGCCACGCTCTACCCTCCTTGTTGCTGTGGCTGTACAGGTACCCGGCGCCCCGGGTCGCCCACGATGCCGTCGAAGGGCCGGCCGTCGCTGTAGCGCTCCTTGATGCGTTCGACGCGCTGGATAAAGTGGGCGCGTTGGCGGGCGGCCTCGTCAAAGTGCCCGAACTGCTCCCGACAACGCGCTACCGCCCAGTCCATGATGGGCCCGTGAAAGAGTTTGGGCAGAAGCGGGTCCTCCGTGCTTTGGATTTGTCCGCGCGACGTGTGGACGACCCGCCCGCCCGTTGCGCTGCCACTCGTATAGTCACTCAGGCTGATCGTGTCCGCGTCCACGTAGTCGTCCATGGTCAGCTGCACACCAGCGTAGAGCGCGGGGGTGCTGCTGTCCTCGTACATCATTGTATCTCCGGCGTTACTGGCCGTGAGGTTATGATTGGTGGCCGTGTTGAGGACCCAGGTGGAGCTGCCAGCGTTTGCAATGTTGACGACGTTGCGCACCCACATGGGCTTGCGGACGTAGTAGACCTGAAAGATGAGTTCATCCGGGTCCTCGTCGTTCGTGTGGAACAGTATCTGCCCATCGGCGATACTGTAGAAGGGCCTGTCTTTGCTTGGGGTCCAGGACGGGTCAACACGTAAGCGGTCCATATCCTGCAGCCGGAGGCGCCTGGCCATCACGGTGCCAACGCGCACAAGGCGCTCTCGGAGGAAGTCATACGGCAGCGCATAGCTGTAGGTGCCCTCGTTCCAGACCGCGGTCTTGATTGCCGTGAGCGGCAGCATGGCGGCGTCCAGGCCTTCCTCCATGGCGAGGACCAGCTGCGCCTCGTTCATGTGGTCGTATATTTCGGCGTCCGTCACGTCACTAGCCGTTGGCTCGCCAAGGCGAAAGCGCACCGCCGATAGCATGGCTTGGCTGATTTCTCCTGCCATCACGAGGCCCTCCTGTCGCCCGGAACACCGTCAAACGGCTCCCGGCCAGTGTAGCGCGAGTTGATGATCTCACAGCGCTCCAGGTATTCGTTCCAGAGCCTTTCGCTCTCCGCGATATGGCCCTGTTTCTCGCGTATGCGCATAACCCCGAAGAGGACCATCAGGCCGTCAAACTCCATGGGCAAGCTGGGGTCAACTTTCACGCTCATGGTGGTCGGCAGCTTATAGTAGTACAGGTGATAGTTTCCTGCCGTCTTGGTCCCGGCCTCAATGTAGAGCTTATTGTCCCACAGGTACCAGTGTGGCGGCGGGTCGCTCTCCGTAGGCTGATGGTACACGTTACCCGTGCTATCGAGGGCATCCAGCCGGAAGACGTCCCAGCGGATCGCCATCACCGTCTTGTAGACGAGGACGCGCTCGCGCATGAAGTTGCTGGGAAGCTCATACGGCTCGTTATCGAGGGTAAGTGGAGAATGCTTGATTTCTTGCAGGGCATAGAGTGCGGCGTCGTTGACCTGCAGGCAGAGGTCCAGCTGTGCCTCGTTGAGGAACAGCAAAATCTCGCTGTCGAGGAAGCCTTGCTCGCTCGGCTCACCGACCAGTGACCGAACGCGCCCTATCATCCTCTTCGTGCGGTCTCCAGCGGCCATTAGATCACCTTCTCATCTGAGCGTGCTGTAGTCTCCCGGCCATTGTAGCTCGCAAGCATAAACTTGGCCGCCATGACCCGGCCTTGGTATTGTGCGTAGGTGGCATCAGCACGTTCGATATCGCCCATGTAGCGATAGCCTGTGGATAGAGCGTGGAGAACGATAAGGTCATGCAGGTGGGGCGGCAGCGACGGGATAGCCGTATCGTCCACCAGGGGGCTCGGCGTCAGGAGACAATAGAGCGTAATAGGGACGTCATCCTCGTCAGGCGTCGGGTAGAGGCAAAGCTCGTTGGCCCACCAGGACCAGTAGTAGGCGTCGCCGGTGCCCTCGGCGACATCCTGCTTCACGATATCCTCGATGGCCTGTATCCGGATTAGCTCAGCGCCGTCATAGAGGCAGGCCTCGATATTGAGGATATCGGGGTCCAGCGTGTAGCGTCGCTGGCCGTTGACGGAGTTGATGGTGATGCGCTGGCGGGTCCATTGCAGGTCGGCGTCAACCTGATAGTGCGCCTGCCTGACCCAGGCCTTGAGGATGGTCTCGTTGATTTGGCGCATGGTCGCCAGGCCCTGTGCGTTGGCCTGATGGTCGTAGAGGCCAGCGAGGACCTGGGCTCGCATCTCGGCGAAAGTAAGCCCCTGGGCGGGGTAAGTCCCTGCAGCACAGGTGAAGGTGACGCTGTCGCCGTCCGTGGTCACCGTGAAGTCTTCGGGGACCGTCAGCTGATAGCGGCTGTCTGGACCGAAGTAAACGTAGTAGTCTCCTGGCTCCAGTTGGACCACGGCCTCCCCGTTCTCGTCGGTCATGCCGAAGGCCTGCAGTGCTCCGCCGGGGTTGGACTTGATGACGAAGGGGACCTGCGGGCAGACGGCGGTGTTTGTGGTCAGGGTGATGGTGACGGTGCAGGAGCCCGTCCCGCCGCTTGTGGAGGCCCAGGAGCCGCTGCCGTGGGCTGCCGACAGCACCGTGTCTACGGCATTGGCCATGGCCGTGAGGGCGCTGCTGGCGAGGCTGTCGGAGGTGATGCCGCCGGATGCCACGCTCGCGACAGAGCCCGTGACCTGCGTGACCGTGCGCGTGGTGTACGACCAGACGTCGGCGGCAATGCTGGCCATGCTGGTGAGCGTGCGGCTGCTGGCGCTCCAGACACCACTGACGATATCCGTCACGAGTGTCCCGTAGCTCGTGAG
>CAZYYF010000102.1:0-4919 GCA_964650875.1 uncultured bacterium | reverse complement strand
CGTTTGCGGGAGAGCCGAGCCAGAGCGTCGGAAAGAGCTTTATCAAAAGCTATTCCGCCGTATGCCTTGAGGGGGCTGTCATCGTGCTTGCGTGTATTATTTTCTCCCTGTTTGCTTCTTCCCCGCCCGTGGTCAATCCCGATGCGGCGGCGGTCACAATGGTATGGAGCTATATCGGGGAGCTTGTATTCAATATGCTTGTCTTAGTCGGTGCGGTCAAGATGGCAGACCGTGTTGTCAGAGAAATGATGGGCTTGTAAAGGAGGTGTGAATGAATTGGAAGTCAAGATAAATAAGGAAATCCGCAACTACACGGAGAGTATGTTTTTCGGGCTGTCTATGCGGCAGTTCATTTTTTCCGTCCTTGCCTGCGGCGTAGCGGTGGGCTTGTATTTCCTGCTCCGCCCGCAGTTCGGCACGGAAACTTTAAGCTGGATGTGTATTCTGGGGGCTTCCCCTTTTGCCATGATGGGCTTTATCAAGTACAACGGCATGACGGCGGAGCAGTTTGTCTGGGCATGGATAAAATCAGAGTTCTTAATGCCAAAGAAGATTTTATTTTCCCCAGACAATCTCTACTACGAAGCGTTGAAACCCAACATTGAAGCGAGGGAAAAGGGCTTGCCCGCCCCGACCAAAAAGCAGAAGCAGCAGGCAGGAAAGCCAGAGAAAAAGAAAGCAAAGAAATCAAAAAAGCGTAAGGAGGTAAGCCATGATAAAGACGCTTAGAAACCTGTTCAAGCAGGACAAGGAAAAATTTACCGTGCCGAAATCGGTGCAGGCGGTCATCCCGCTGAAAACCATGTGGGAGGACGGCATTTTCCTTGTCGGGAAGAACAAATATGCAAAGACCTTTCAGTTTGAGGACATCAACTATGCCGTGGCGAGCCGTGAGGACAAGGAAGCCATGTTCCTTGAATACTCGGAGCTGTTAAATGCCCTCGACAGCGGGGCGACCACGAAAATCACCATCAACAACCGCCGCTTGAACAAAGCGGATTTTGAGCAGACCATCCTTATTCCTATGGCAGAGGACGGACTGGATAAGTACCGCAAGGAATACAACAGGATGCTGCTTGACAAGGCGACGGGGGCGAACTCCATCGTGCAGGACAAGTATGTGACCATCTCCGTCTGCAAGAAGAACATCGAGGAAGCGAGGAATTATTTTGCCCGTGTGGGTGCTGACCTTATCGGGCATTTCAACCGTCTTGGCTCAAAGTGTGCGGAGCTTGATGCCAATGACAAGCTGCGTATCTTCCATGACTTCTACCGCACAGGCGAGGAAACGGCGTTTTCTTTCGACCTCTCCCAGACCATGCGGAAAGGTCACGACTTCAAGGATTATATCTGCCCCGACTCCTTTGAATTTGAAAAAGATTACTTTAAGATGGGCAATCGGTATGGGCGTGTAATTTTCCTGCGTGAATATGCCGCCTATATCAAGGACAGCATGGTGGCGGAGCTTTGTGAATTAAACCGTAACATGATGCTCTCCGTCGATGTCGTACCCGTCCCTACGGATGAAGCCGTGCGGGAGGTGGAAAACCGTCTTTTGGGCGTGGAAACCAACATCACCAACTGGCAGAGGAAACAAAACCAGAACAACAACTTTTCCGCCGTTATCCCCTATGACTTGGAGCAGCAGCGAAAGGAAAGCAAGGAATTTCTGGACGATTTGACGACCCGTGACCAGAGAATGATGTTTGCTGTCCTCACGATGGTGCATACGGCGGAAACAAAGGAGCAGCTCGACAATGACACGGAAGCCCTGCTCACAACAGCCAGAAAACATCTCTGCCAGTTTGCCGTGCTGAAATATCAGCAGATGGACGGTCTGAATACCGCCCTGCCGTTCGGCGTGAGGAAGATTGACGCCCTGCGTACCCTCACCACGGAGAGCCTTGCGGTATTTATCCCGTTCCGTGTTCAGGAAATCTACCATAAGGACGGCGTGTATTACGGGCAGAATGTTATCAGCAAAAATATGATTGTCGCCAACCGCCGCCACCTTTTGAACGGCAATTCCTTTATCCTCGGCGTGTCTGGTGCGGGCAAGTCCTTTACGGCGAAGGAGGAAATGACGAGCATTGTCCTCACCGACCCTAACGCCGATGTGATTATTATAGACCCCGAACGGGAATATTCCCCGCTTGTGAAAGCTATGCAGGGCGAGGTTATTCACATTTCTGCAACAAGCGACAACCACATTAACGCAATGGACATGAACTCTGATTACGGCGACGGTGCGAACCCCGTCATCTTGAAATCAGAGTTTATTTTGTCTTTGTGCGAACAGCTTATCGGCGGTGCAAGCCTTGGGGCAAAGCAGAAATCCATCATTGACCGCTGCACGGCAAGCGTGTACCGCTACTATCAGCAGGGCAACTATATGGGGACGCCGCCGACCTTGCAGGACTTCCGTGAGGAACTTCTGAAACAGAATGAGCCAGAGGCACAGGAAATCGCCCTTGCCATTGAGCTTTTCACGGACGGCAGCTTGAATACCTTTGCCAAGCACACAAATGTGGATACTAAGAGCCGCCTTATCTGCTATGACATTCTGGATTTGGGCAAGCAGTTACAGCCTATCGGTATGCTTGTGGTGCTTGACAGCATCTTAAACCGCATCACTCAGAACAGGGCAAAAGGCAGGAACACCTTTATTTTCATTGACGAGATTTACCTGCTCTTTCAGCATGAATACTCGGCAAACTTCCTCTTTACCCTCTGGAAGCGTGTGCGTAAATACGGGGCGTACTGTACGGGCATCACCCAGAATGTGGACGACCTGTTGCAGAGCCACACGGCAAGGACGATGCTTGCAAACTCTGAGTTTATCATCATGTTAAACCAAGCGTCCACAGACAGGATTGAACTTGCCAAGCTCTTAAATATCTCCGACTTGCAGATGAGCTATATCACCAATGTCGGTGCAGGTCAGGGGCTTTTGAAAGTGGGCAGCTCCCTCGTGCCGTTCGTTAATAAGTTTCCACGCAATACGGAGCTTTACAAGCTGATGACAACCAAATTTGGGGAGGTCTAAGAAAGCACCCTGCGGGCATACCTTTATGCCCAAAAAGCAGGGCGGGATTAAGGAAAGGAGATTTTTATGTCAGAGATAAGGTTTCGCAATAAAGCCCACCGTGATTTCTTTCTGGAAAATATGATGAAATGCAGGGTAAACGACTGCTACCACAGGGCGTTTTTCTATGTGATGGGGATTGCGGAGGAAACAAGGAACAACATCAATGCCATGTTTGATTTTAAGACGGACTGCATTGAGCCAGAGGGGATGCACGGCGGATGGCAGACAAGCGGCACAGTCAAGGTCTGCCACCTTGCTTTTAACCTCTGGAACGGTTACGCCGAGAAGGGGCGTGAGAGGTATTTCACGCCAGAGGAATTGTTCTGCTGCGAGTTTGCCCCCTACTTTATGGAGGGCATCAAGGTGAGGTATCCCGAATATTGCAGGGATTTACCCACGCCCAAGCAGCACACCGATAATGTAAGGTAAACCAAGAAAGAAAGGAAAAGAAAAGCCTATGAAAGAATATCTGAAAAAATACCAGTCTGTTATCTGTATCGTTGCCGCTGTTGCCCTTTTAGGGGCAGCGGCTTTTTGCGGTTGGCATATCTATCACCATTATGCACAGGTGGAGGAGCAGAACGAAGCCTTTGCGGAGATTGCCGAGGTCGTGGAGAACGCCCCTGCGGAGGAAGAAACGCCAGAGGATACGCCCGTCAGCGAGGGCGAGGACATTCTGGCAAAATATAAGGAGCTGTATTTGCAGAATGAGGACATGGCAGGTTGGATTTCCATTGACGGAACGACCATCAATTACCCTGTCATGCAGACGAAGAATAACCCGAATTTCTATCTGAAGCACAACTTTGAAAAGGAATACAGCGATTTGGGAGTGCCGTATATCCAAGAGGACTGCAACCTTGCCGCAAGCGACAATCTGATTATTTACGGACACCACATCAAAGGTCAGAAGATGTTTGGGGCGTTGGAGGATTACAAATCCAAGAGCTTTTATGAAAAGCACAAGACCATCCAGTTTGACACGCTCACGGAGCAGGCGGAATATGAAATCATCGCCGTATTTAAGACCGTGGCGTACAGTGCGGAGGGCTACCGCTATTATGATTTTGTGGATGCGGAGAATGAGGAAGAATTTAACGCCTATGTCGGGAAGTGTAAGGAGCTTGCCCTGTATGATACGGGCGTGACCGCCGAGTACGGCGACAGGCTCATTACCCTCTCCACCTGCGAATACTCCGCACAGAACGGCAGGCTTGTCGTGGTGGCGAAAAAGGCAAATTGAAATGACCGCAAATCCTCTGGGAAAGGAGGTTTTGCATGGCTGATATAAAGACCAGAGATGCGGTCAAGGGTACGATAAAGACCATAGACAAAGCCGCCATAGCCAGTGAGCGTATGAAATCCGTCTATGCCAAGACAAAGGATAAGGCGGAACAGGGATATTATGCGGAGGAAAACTCTGCCACCGAGTATGCGGCGGATAAAATCTCCCATACCGCAGACCGTGTAAAGGACGAGGGCATCCACCAATTCAATAAGCAGGGGCAGAAATCCGTCCAGACCACGAAAGAAAATATCATCAAGGCAAAGGATAAGGTTTCAGACTTTAAGCAGAAAAGGGCAATGAAAGCTACCGAGCAGAAAAAAGCACAGGCTGCTGCAGAACGGAACGGCTCACAGCTCCGCCACGGAACTGTGAGCCGTTCTTCTGCCCCCGATACTCCCGCAAATGGGAAAAGCCAGTTGATAAAGACCCGTCAGCAGGGGAAAAAGACCATCAAGACCACCGCCCAAAATGCGGAAAAGGCTGTAAAATCTACGGCAAAAGGCTCGGTCAAGGCAGCGGAAAAAGGCGTAAAGACCGCACAGG
>CAZYYF010000101.1:0-4947 GCA_964650875.1 uncultured bacterium | reverse complement strand
ACCAAGCCGATGCGGAAGTCAACAACGTTATATCTTTGAAGACGAATTGGTATAACATGCCAACAATAGTAATTTACTATCCTTAAGATGCAAAGACACAATATTTATAAGCAAGTTCTATTTTTATTGTAACTTTTCATCTTCTGTTTCCATCTAAAGAATTAAAACTATGGCTGTGTAATTTATGCCCACTATCAAATGGAAGTAAGCATGCCAGATAGAAAAACACTACTTAAAAAGCATAGCCAAATTTGGCAGAACCTAACTATTATAAGGGAGAAAAAATGAACATACAGGATACATTTACAAATAAAGCGCAGGAAGCCTTGATGGCAGCACAGTCTGTCGCACAAGAGAAAAACCATCCGTCTGTCGACAATATTCATCTGCTGTTTTCTCTCGTGGAAAACGATGAAACAATAAATGAAATGCTGGCACTTATGAATGTCCGTTTAGAGGACCTCAAAAAAGATATAGCCAGAGAACTTGAAAAATTGCCCCAGGTAACCGGCGCAGGCGCAGGTAACATCTACATAACCCAGGTTCTAAACCAGACATTATACAAGGCGCAGCAGGAAGCAAAGAGTATGGGAGACCAGTATGCAAGTGTAGAGCATCTTCTCATAGCACTGGCAGAGGTAGACTCAGTATCAAAACAAATACTCAAAAAATACGATATCTTCAGGGAACGTATAATAAAAATAGCGCAGCAGATGAGAGGTGGTGAAAAAATCTCCGATAAAGATGCAGAATCTAAATATAAGGTGCTTGAAAAATACACAAAAGATTTTACAGACCTTGCGCGTAAAGGGAAACTGGACCCGGTCATTGGGCGAGATGAAGAAATCAGACGGGTCATACAGGTACTTTCAAGAAGGACAAAAAACAATCCTGTGCTCATAGGAGAAGCAGGCGTAGGGAAAACCGCTATTATAGAAGGTCTCGCAAGAAGGATAGTTTCAGGAGATGTCCCAGAAGGACTAAAAAATAAGAAGGTTCTTGCCCTTGACCTTGGGGCGCTTGTCGCAGGAACAAAGTATAGAGGAGAGTTTGAAGACAGGCTCAAGGCTCTTCTGAAAGAAATAGAAAAGAGGCAGGGAGAAATCATTCTATTTATAGACGAACTACATACACTTGTGGGTGCTGGGGCATCAGAAGGTGCAATAGACGCATCCAATATGCTTAAACCAGAGCTTGCAAGAGGAACATTAAGATGTATAGGCGCGACAACATTAGACGAATATAGAAAGTACATAGAAAAAGACCGGGCGCTTGAAAGAAGGTTCCAGATCGTTTTTATAAAAGAGCCTTCGGTGGAAGAAACCATCTCTATTTTGAGAGGACTCAAAGAACGTTATGAGGTGCACCACGGTATCAAGATAACCGACAGCGCCATTGTTGCAGCAGCAATGCTATCTCATAGGTACATTACCGGTAGATTCCTACCAGATAAGGCAATAGACCTTATAGATGAAGCCGCCAGCCGTTTAAGGATAGAGATTGACAGTATGCCTGCGGAGCTTGATGAAATAGAGCGAAAGATAAGACAGTTAGAAATAGAAAAGCAGGCTCTCAAAAAAGAATCCAGCCCAGAGGTAAAAGAAAGGCTTTCAAAAATAGAAATAGAGCTGGGAGCATTGAAAAAAGAGCAGGCGAAACTCCACTCAAAATGGTTGACTGAAAAGCAGATTGTAGAAAAGATAAGGAAAATAAAAAAAGAGATAGAAGAGGCAGGTAATGTGATAGAGAAAGCAGAGCGGGAAGGTGACCTTGGCAAGGCGGCAGAATACAAGTACGGCAAACTCATTGAATTGCAGAAACAGCTGGATGAAGAAAGCAAGAAACTTAAAAAGATGCAATCTCAAGGCAGCCTTTTAAAAGATGAGATAACTGAGGAAGACATTGCAGATATAGTTTCTAAATGGACAGGCATACCTGTTTCAAGAATGCTTGAAGGTGAGATTGAAAAACTTATTAAGATGGAACAACGGCTTTCAGAAAGGGTTGTAGGACAGCAACAAGCGATAGTCGCTATATCTAATGCCATCAGAAGAAACAGGGCAGGTCTTTCAGACCCCAACAGACCCATAGGTTCTTTTATCTTCCTTGGACCTACAGGCGTAGGGAAAACCGAGCTTGCCAAAACCCTTGCTGAAATTCTTTTCAACGATGTAAATGCCCTTGTACGAATAGATATGAGTGAATACACAGAAAAGTATTCTATTTCACGTCTGATAGGAGCACCTCCTGGATATGTCGGATACGAAGAAGGAGGCCAGCTGACTGAAAAAATCAGAAGGCGTCCTTACAGTATCGTCCTGCTGGATGAGATTGAAAAGGCACATAGCGAAGTATTCAATGTGTTATTACAACTATTGGATGATGGAAGGCTTACTGATGGACAGGGAAGAACCGTTGATTTCAGAAATACAGTTGTTATAATGACATCCAATATAGGAAGTCAGTATATCACTATGTTACAGGATGAGTCTGCGGTGAAAGAAAAAATAACCGACATCTTGAAGAGTACCTTTCGTCCGGAATTTCTTAACAGGGTAGATGAGATTATTATATTCAACAAACTTACGAAAGAAGACCTTCTAAAAATTGTTGACATACAGATAAGATACCTGCAAAAACGGCTTGATGCGAAACACATTACGGTTAACTTTACACAAGAGGCAAAGGAATATCTTGCAGAAAAAGGATATGATGAAACCTACGGTGCCAGACCTCTCAAGAGGCTTATCCAGAAAGAGGTAGAAAACCCTCTTGCATTAAAGATTCTTGCCGGAGAGATAAAAGAAAATTCCACAGTTACCATTACCAGACAGGGTGATAGCCTGCAGATACAATAATTTTCTTGAAATACAGTGCGATTAAGCGCGCAAATTTGACTGGTTGACCGAGAAAACATCATTCCAATCGTAGGATAAATGCGGCTGATAGAAAAAAACAATAAGCCTGTTATTTCCAAAACATCCCCGGTTATCATTCTAAAAGGAATTCAGGATGACAGGAAATACAGAGAATAAAATAGTGTTTATTCTCCTTTTTTAAAAAGGGGGCAAGCGGAGCCTGACGGGGTATTTATGAAAGGGAGATGGGAGGATTTTAGGTAAAACTTACGGTATCCTGACAGGATATGGCGCGGACTTCCAAGAATGTGACCTGCCAGAGTTAGTGTTATTATGTAGACCGTTATAACCAGCCTTTTTCCAACCAGTATTGATACTCCCCAGGCCACTCGTCTTTTGCGAGCCGCATCATCTTTCTGAAATGCTCGCGGTGCTCATTGATAATTTTCATCTGGTCCGGGAAAACCTTCTTCTCGCTAATATCTTGAAAAAGAGTCTCGCCCAACTTGTAAGCCTCTTTCATCTTCTCTCTAACAGACATAGCCGCAGAAGAAATCCCGCCGGCATATTGCGCTGCGCAGATATTGGCATAATGTTTTATATAATCAAGAACCGGTTGGTCCTGCCCACTACCCGAGGTAACACACCCAACTACATATTTTTCTAATAAACGAAGACAGTGGATAAAATGCGATGACCTATCTAAAAATGATTTCAGAGCACCAGTAATATGGTCTATGTAATTAGGACTGGCAAGAATTATTCCATCTGCCTCCATCATTTTATTAAGCACAAGTCGCACATCATCCTTTAAGGGACAGGCGAGAATTTTCTTATGGCAGAGTTCACAATGCTGGCAAAATTTTATCTGTAAATCATGCAGTTGGATTATTTCTGATTCTGCGCCAGAACAACCATTAAGGATTTCCTTAGCCAAAAACAAAGTCTGGCTCTTATGTCCTCGGGGGCTGGCTGATAATAGTAAAATTTTCATAGGTCTATTCCTCTCTCGTATAATATGTATGTAGCTCTTTTAATGGTTTTTAAATGTAAATAGTATTGAGACCGCCATCTATTTTTCTGTCACCAATAGTATTAAACCACACCTTCTATCCGCTGTCAAATTTTGTCCGAGTATAAGGAGATTTTTATATCTTACAACTCTCATCTAATACGAATTCGCATTCAAAATTACGTAAATATTCACTCAACCACGTTGTCGCGAGGCGTTTTCTGCCGTGGCAATCCGATGTTGGGATTGCGGAGCCTTCCCATAGGATGTCATTGCGAGCGTATTATGCGTGGCAATCTTAACCTTGATTTCTTCGTCGCTGTCGCTCCCTCGCAATGACAACCCGGTGTTCAGTGAATATTTACTTTTAAATAGTATTGAGACCGCCATCTATTTTTCTGTCACCAATAGTATTAAACCACACCTTCTATCCGCTGTCAAATTTTGTCCGAGTATAAGGAGATTTTTATATCTTACAACTCTCATCTAATACGAATTCGCATTCAAAATTACGTAAATATTCACTCAACCACGTTGTCGCGAGGCGTTTTCTGCCGTGGCAATCCGATGTTGGGATTGCGGAGCCTTCCCATAGGATGTCATTGCGAGCGTATTATGCGTGGCAATCTTAACCTTGATTTCTTCGTCGCTGTCGCTCCCTCGCAATGACAACACAAGGATAGAGTAAGGCGACGACGAAATCGGCCAGCAGGCATACTGATAGTATGTTGACTAAGCCTATGAGGAAATCAATGACGCTATATTTTTGAAGACGAATTGGTATAACTTTTTGGGACAACCTCAAGAAAATAGCCTGTAGATACAATGGTTTCTTGACAGGGATTGAAATATGTTCTAACCTATAAGGTAAGTGTTTAGATAACCCCGTATGGTTATTGGGGGATTGCCACGCCCAACGCGCTCGCAACGATAAAAGACAGTCGGATTGCCCCACGCAAATGTAATAGGTTTGCAACGACGAATATTAGAAAATTGAATGGCAAGGAAAGAAACCAAAAGGAAAATAATGTTGGGATATTTCAGATATTGGGGTAAGATAGACGATAATTATTACCA
>CAZYYF010000100.1:0-4952 GCA_964650875.1 uncultured bacterium | reverse complement strand
TAGAAAAAAGGGATCTTTGTTTTTCTCCCGATGGCAGGCATATCCTTTTTACAGGTGTGGAGAATAACAAAACATATATCTATCGCATGCCTGTGTCAATAACTTACGGGGACACTTCTATTATCAATTCCACCGGACTGCCAACAAAACTGACAGCAGATACTGTGGATAACTACGAGGGTTCTTTTTCTCCTGATGGTAAAACAATAGTTTTTGTTTCAACAAGAAACCAGCTGCCTGAACTCTGGTTGATGGATACCGACGGTAGAAATCAGAGAAAACTCATATTCAATTCTTCTGCGCCTGTCCAGCCGGCTTTACCTCAATTTTCGCCTTATGACAACAACTTACTTGCGTATCTTACAGGAATACCTTATACTCTTTATACTGTTGATATATCACAGGAGTTTAAGAAGGGTAATCAACTACTGCCTTCTATTACCACAACAGGCAGGTTCTCATGGGGAAAAACTCCATCAGGCAATATAGATATTGCCAGGCAGATAGTATTTGAGACATACTATCCTGATATTCCTCTTGAATACAAACTGAATGTCGGTATTAACAGACAGCGATTTCCTGCAAGTTTCATTGTTGAGGAAACGGTTCCGGAAACATGGATTCTCACTGAGGTGAAAATAAACGGTGTTACCTCCACAAATACAGATATTATTACTTCTGGAAACCATCAGACAATAAAATGGTTCTTTGGCCCCGAAGGTATAACCGTAGATGATACGGAAATCAAACTGGTTTTTGACCTTAATGGTGATACCCTCGCTAATAGTTACTGGCTTACGGGCGGAGTAACCGTTTCCGATAGAAAATACCTGACAGCAGGCAGCTGTCGTATAACAATCGGAACACCCTGTATACCTGTGGATACTGACAAAAACTGGCAGATAGATGACTTTGAGCTTCTTGATTCAATAGACCTATGGGCAAAAAACGCACAACTAAATGGATGGCCCACCAACATAGAAGATTGGGATTTCTGGCTGCTGTGTATAATAAACTTCTGGGCAAATGAGATAGGTTACACATATAAAACAGGCGATAGTCAACCGATGTGGGAAACAAACAAGTAAAGGAAACATAATGGTTTCAAGAAAAAAAATATATACTGTTTTATGCATCTTTTTGTTTTTCAACCTATATGTATCTGCTGGTAATGTGGAGATCTTCTCACAAAGGGAAGATTCTTTATCTCTTATCTACAGGTTTCCACAGTTGAAGTCTGTTGAAAAAAACGGCTATGATTACCTATCGGTAGAAGAATGTACAGATCTTGTTGAAACAGGGAAACCTATCATACCTGTACGTATTGCTAAAATACTTTTGCCTGAGAATAAGTCTCTCGGTAAAATATCCGCCACAACATCCTTTAAGCAACAACAAGGGATATACAACCTTGCAACTGCTCAGGAACCTGTCAGGATAGGACAACCACCCAGCTCGTATATTACCTTTTCAGGCATCTTTCCTGAAAAGCCATACGAAGTGATAAAGGTTGATAGGTGTATGGGTTACAATATTGCTATCATCAAACTTTACCCTATAACATACGATACATCCACAAAATCTATCGCATATACAAATGCCATAAAACTGGACATATCTTTTAATACAGAGTCTACTTTAAAAGAGGCAGCCTATAATATATTGCCGAGAAGGTTAGAAAATGATAAACAGTTTATCTCTTCATTGGTTGACAATAGTGCGGACATCTCAAAATACTCTTTTGGCACAAAAGAGTTTAAGGCTTCTGGACAGGTTTATGACTATATCATTATTACGAACACCGACCTAAAATCTTCTTTTCAGACCCTTGCAAACTATATACAATCCAACAGGGGGCTGACAGTGAAAATCTTTGATACTGCGGACATCTACACCATCGGGCGGCCTTATTACCAAACAGGCAGGGACAACCAGGAAAAGATAAGAAACTTCATCAAATATGCCTATACCAACTGGAATACCCAGTATGTGCTTCTTGGCGGATATGCTAACATCATTCCGGTGAGATATCTTGTAAATCTCACCCTGGAAGGAGGACTCATTCCCGCGGATATTTATTACAGTAACCTTGATGGAGACTGGGACTACGACGCTGATAGCGTCTTTGGAGAATTGAATGATGGCCCGGGTGGAAGAGATATAGATACATCTGCGGAAGTTTTTGTTGGAAGGGCACCTGTATGGGATGAGACTGATGTTAACAACTTTACCAATAAGATTATAAGCTATAACCAGACCACATGGAAACTCAAAAAAGCCGGTTTTCTCGGGAAACAACTGAACAACTATGTGCCTACCTGGGGGGGAGACGGGGTTGATGCTATTATAAGAGATTGTATGCCTGATGACTGGGAGATAAGAAGGTTTTACGAAAGGGATAACACCTATGACATAAGTAAGATATTGAACTATATCAATGAGGGCACTCAGCTCATAAGCGGACTTACACATGGAGGCCCTGAGAGTTCCCTGGGATTGAGTATTGCTAATGTATGTTCTCTACGTAACACAGACTATTTTCTTATATATACCCAATCCTGTAACGGCGCAGCCTTTGACAGCCCAGAGGATGGAAAATGCATAGCGGAATATTTTGTAACAGAACCTTATGCATCTGCAGCCTTCATAGGTAATACCCGGTCGGGATGGTACAACCCATACTCTCCTGAATTCGGTAGCTCCAATGTGTTCCACAAAGAATTTTTCAATATCCTTTTTAACCAGAATGTTACTATATTAGGCCAGGCATTTCACAGACATAAAGACAACCTATCTATTCACAGATATCTTTACTATGAGTTAATTCTGTTTGGCGACCCATCAATGCCTGTCATAGAACCGAGGGTTGTCTCAGAACCGGTAACCGAAGGTTATACCTATTATGTAAAAAACGACAATATATGGCAATATAGTATGGCAACAGGAGCAAGTATACAACTCACATATTTTGGAACAGGTTCAGGTAATATACAAAACCTTAACGTAACAGAAGACGGCGAACAAATCATCTTTGCCAGGGGTAGTGAAGGGAGTTATCAGTTGTTTTCCATTAATGCTGATGGCAGTGGGCTGGAAAACCTTACAACGAAATACAATCTCTCCTCTGCAACAGTTAATCAGACATACGGAACCTTAAACTCTACTGGAGACATCCTTGCATTTACGGCGATAAAAACAGGAAGTTCATTAACTGGAACCCAACTATGGGTGAAAGAGCTCACAGGTAGTAAAAGACTCAGACAACTGACACTCGGCAACTGGAACTGCTCTTATCCCTCGTTTGTAGATAACAACTACATACTTTTCAAAACCACAAATCTCTCAGATAGCCTCGAAGATTATTACCTGATTACAACAGAGGTACAAACCTTACTAACAGAACAAACAATAATTCTTTATCGCCTTATTTTCCACGGATAGGACGACCTGTACTTAATAGGGATAAAACAACCATTATATATGCACAACAAAGCCAGTTTAGTGAAGGATACTCAAACTGGACAATATACACAAAGCCTGTCTGGTCAGGAGGAGCATCATCTGTCCTGACAAACCTGTATTATAACCAGGCGCCTGAAAACCAGCCTGACCCTATGCCTGTTCCGATTCCAGGCGGAGGCATCATTTTCAGAGGAGTTTCAATTGACTCAGGTGACCAGTATCTTTACTATACAATATCCAATTCCACCAACCCTTATGTCCGTCAACTTAACAATACCCTTAATGCGATATATCCCTGTTTTTTTCTGCCACTTGCAAAACCCGTCCATTTTTCATACATAACAGACGGGCAGGTTTACCTCAGAAATTATAAGGGAACGGATATCCAGTTAACTGATACCGTAAATGCAAACGACGACCCTGTTTTTAACTCCACAGGTGTATATATAGCCTATTCAGGCAACGGTATTTGGGTAATGAAAGCAAACGGTACCCAGGCCACCCAGATAGATTCAGCCTTTGCCGCACGTTATCCTGCATTTTCACCTGATAGTAACTGGCTTGTATATGTGAAAGATAACGACATATACGCCAGAAGGGTTGACAAAACAGTTGCTCCGCAAAAACTGACATCTACTCCTACATATCCCAAGTCCGATCTTTCATTTGCTCCTGATGGGAAGAAAATACTTTATACTATGGTCTCAGGGGGTATCTCCAGAATATACTTTATTCCCGTTAGTGTTTTTGACAGCTATATCCGGGTTAACAGTGAACCTATATGCCTTACCGCAACAGGCACTTATAACAACTATCATGCACAGTGGTCTTACACAGGAGATAGTATTATTTACATATCCACAGTAACAGGTTCTCCTGCTATATATACGATGAACCCTGACGGAAGCAACAAGCAAAAGATTCAGTTCAGTTATATACCTGCTAATCCCTCATTTCCAGCATTTTCACCTTATCCTGAACAAAAAATATCCTATATAAACAACGGCAACATCTGGGTTGCCGACCTTCAAAAACAAATAGAAGAAATAATATCACCCGCGATAGCAACAACAAAAAAATTCTCCTGGGCACAAGAGCAGGTAAAAAAGGTTGATATCAAACGGCAGTTTATATTAAAACAGGCAGACGTTTCCGTGGACTTCGTTTACAATATTATCATTACTCCGAACGAACTTAGTCCCTTAACAAGCCTTATATTAACCGAGATACTTCCAACCAAACCAGAAGCAGGGGTTAACTGGGTGCTTGATAATGCGTACTGGAACGGAGAAAAATGCATGCCCACAAACGGAGCCACGACAGGCACTTTAAAATGGGTTCTCGGAACAGAATCACCTCTCAATGGTGAAGGATTAATGTTTGAAGGTGGAGTGATGAACATTATATTAAAACTTACAGGAGATGGGCCTATAGGTAGCATAAGAAACCTCAACGGTGGTATCTTTTACGGAGGAAATTATTTTGTTACA
>CAZYYF010000099.1:1174-4971 GCA_964650875.1 uncultured bacterium | reverse complement strand
CAAATGGAGAGTATATATTTCAGCATGCAGACAAAGGTATATTTTGAAAGAGGGGGTATTACAAAATACCTTCCTCTGGTAAAAAATTATGGCAACAAGGCGTTTGTTGTAACAGGAAAAAAATCTGTTTTTGAATCCGGCCTTTTGCAAAAGATAACCAATATTTGTTCTCAAAACGGTATAACATCTGTTCTGTATCCTGAAGTTAATCCTGAACCAGATATTTCGGATGTTGAAAAAGGAGCCGAAATATGTAGGGAAGAAAAATGCGATGTTGTCGTAGGTATAGGTGGAGGAAGCGCGATGGATGTGGCAAAAGCAGTAGCAGTTCTTTCAACAAATGGCGGTAGTCTCCAAAACTACTTTGGGGAAGTCGCATATCAAAAGAGTCCTCTTCCTGTTGTTGCTGTTCCTACAACCTGCGGTACGGGAAGCGAAGTCACGCGGTTTGCCGTTATTATGGATAAGCACGCAAGGACAAAAAAAACCGTTAGCAGTGAGCAGATACTTCCAAAACTATCTATACTTGACGCCGATACACTTGAAACACTTCCTTATCATCTTGTTGTCGCAACAGGTATGGATGCCTTTGCTCATAGCGCCGAAAGCTTTCTATCTACAAAAGCCGATTATATATCACAGATGTTTGCCAGAGAAAGCCTTCAACTTTTATGGAATTTTCTCCCCCAGGTAACAAAAGACAGAAACAATACCTACCTTAAAGAAAAGATACTACTGGCTTCACTTCTTGCGGGATTTGCCATAAATAGGACGGGAACAATAATAGTTCATGGAATGGGATACGCACTTACGGTTAAGTATCATACACATCATGGTACAGCCAATGCACTGCTTTTGCCATATGTCTTTGAATATCTCAAGAAAAATGGATACGAAAATGAACTGGCAGAACTGGAAAAGATATGGGTTAATATAGAGCATCTGAAAAGTTTTATCAAAGATCTCGGGTTGCCTTCAAAACTAAGTGATCTCGGGATTGCTGTGGAAGAAATAGAGGATCTGACTGAATTAAGCCTGCTGGGAACACAGCGGGCTATCAATAACATGAAGGGTCCTCTTGGAGTAAATGAGTATCGGCAGATGCTTATTAACGCACTATAAACACTGCTGTTTTTCAACAACAAACAAATGGAGGAATTTATGAAAGTAAAACTGACAGATATGACATTAAAAGAAATAAGGGATGAAGGCAGGTTTGAGATAGCTGTTGTCGGCTGGGGCGCCACAGAGCCTCATAATATGCATATACCTTATGGATGCGACGGCTTGACTACAGAAAAAATAGCCGAAATAAGTGCGATGAAGGCAAAGGCAAAAGGAGCAAAGGTCATTGTGCTTCCAGCAATGTATATAGGGATGAACGCAAACCATATTGGATTTCCTATGGTAATGCATTTTTCTCTTAGTACCCAGCAGAGTATCATTTCGGATATTCTGTGGACTCTTAAAACAAACAATATAAAAAAACTTCTCATCATCAATGGTCACGGAGGTAATGAATTCAAGGGATTACTGAGAGAATTTTTCAGTCAAACGCATATTAGAATATTTCTTTCAAACTGGTGGGAAATAAGGGAAGATGTGATCAACAGTGTTACTGAAGACCACTCGGGAGAGCACGCCAATGAATTTGAAACCTCGTGCTGTATGTATCTTTTCCCTGAACTGGTTCATCTTGAATGGGCAGATGAAGGCAGGGTTAGGGAACCTAAAATTGAAAGTCTAAAGAAAGGGCAAGTATGGCTTACAAGGCCATGGAAATCCCTTACGACCAATGCGGGCTACGGAAACCCTATGAAATCTACTTCTGAAAAAGGTGAAAAAATCATACATGCTGTTACCGAAACTCTTGCAGATATTATTAAGGAAATCTCGGATGCTGTTATTGATGAAAACTTCCCTTACTAAAATGCAAACAGTCCATTTTTCGCAGGTCAAAAAATATAAGAAGGGACTTTCGCTTGGGATAGGAAAGTTTGATGGTGTTCATATAGGACACTATACAATACTTAAAGCCATATCTCAAGAGGCAGAAAAAAATTCTTTTGTCCCTGCTGTTTTTACCTTCCGGAACTTCCCTGTTGAATTCATGCTTTGCAAATGGGAAGAGAAGATAGCGCTGATTGAAAAAGCAGGAATAAAACTATGTATCTGGTGTGACTTACCCGAGATTTCTATGATGACAGCAGAAGAATTTCTTGAGATGCTTTCTGCGATAAATGTGAAAAAAATTGTTGTCGGTCAAAACTTCCATTTCGGAGCAGGCCGTAAAGGAAACATTTCTTTGCTGAAAAACAACGAAGATATAAAAAATTTTCAGCTGGTTGTCGTTGCCCCAAAAAGAATAAATGGTGAGATTGTCAATTCTACAAGGATACGTGCTTTTATCAAGAACGGAGAGATAGAAAAAGCAAATGATTTTCTCGGACGGCTTTTTTTTCTCGAGGGACAGGTGGTCCAGGGAAAAAAGATTGGAAGCCTTCTGGGATTTCCTACTGCAAACCTGGCTCTGTTAAATCCTATCCCCATCTCTGATGGGATATATGCAGGTATGGTAAGGTATAGCAACAGAATTTATCCTGCTGTTGTCCATATAGGTCCATCCCCAACATTTAACGAAAAAGAAAAAAAGTTTGAGGTTTTTATCATTGATTTTAAGAAGCCTTTAGAGTTATATGGACAGACACTTAAAGTGTTTTTATTCAATAAAATCAGGGATATAAAAAAGTTTGATACGGAAAAGAATCTGAAACAACAGATAGCCTGCGATGTACAACAGGCAAAAGAAATTTTCCTCACAAAGAAAGTGCTCAAACCTACATTATAGCCTCTATTTCCCTAAATAAATGCGCTTTAAAGATTAAGCAGTTTTATGGCATTTTCCCGGGCTATTTTATTGAAGACACCTTCCGAGATTTTCCCTTTTTCAAGAAGAGAAAGAAGAAAACCCGGCAGTTGGGGTTCCTGGTCGTTTCCACATATATCTGTTCCAAACAACAGTTTATCCTGAAATTCTTCCAAAAACTTTGCCGCGTATTCCGGGTCCCGAACAAGCGCCGTGTATCCACTTCCTGCTGATAGGTCACCATAAAGGTTAGGATACCTCCTGAAAAGTTTTGGGACAACACCCTCTTTTTTAACAGGATATTGCGGATAACCTGCCCTGTCAGCAGGGGTTTCAAGCTCTGATATTTCTGCCCAGAAAGGAGGTCCATGACCAAGAAACTTAAGACGTGGAAACATCTTCAGGCACTGTTCAAACTGAGGTAGCCCCGGGTCATCATAAAGGCCATAGGCTCCTTGTAGACGTGTAGTAATATCAAAAATCAGCGGAAGTCCGGCTGTTTCAACATGGTGGAAAAGGTTTAAAGCCATTGGATGAAGAAAAGGTATGTTTGGCATTACCTCTCCTATGCCTTTACATCCACAGTTTTTGTAATGTTCCAGCAGGTAGCCGAGAGGCGCATTGGCAGAATTTGTTACTGCTCTGGGGTCTATATTACAAAAAGGGATAAATATATCAGGGTATGTTTCTGTTATTTCAAGAATTTCCTCATTAGACTGAGGCAGATATACTTCAGGACTTACCAGAGGTAACAGGACCGCTTGCTCTATCTTGAATTTCTCATACTTAACCAGTAGCTGTTCAGGAGAAGAAAATACTGGTTTCCCTTGCACTCCGGGATATGGGTGTTTATATGCATGTCCGTGTATGTCTATAAACATGGAACCTCCTTTTGTTCAAAGAATATTTCACATTAATTGGTAAATATTCA